>CBDUCD010000507.1:0-2079 GCA_965365535.1 uncultured Rhodothermales bacterium
CGAGGACGAAAACGTCTTCACGTTCTGGCCGCGCCACCAGGAGGCGCTCTACAAAAGGCTCGAAAGCAAGCACGCCTGGCTCGAAGCCCGCCACGGCCACCCCCAGGTCGGCGGCGACGGCGCCCCCGCCGACCCGCTCGAAAACGACATGGTGCTCAACATCGGGCCGCAGCACCCCGCCACGCATGGCGTGCTGCGCGCCGTCGTCAAGCTCGACGGCGAGCTTATCGAGAAGTGCGTCATAGACATCGGCTACCTGCACCGCGGGCTCGAAAAGATGGCCGAGAACAAGACGTACCAGGAGTTCATGCCCTACACCGACCGCATGGACTACCTCGTGCCGTATTCGAACAACGTCGCGTGGTGCCTGGCCGTCGAAAAGCTCGCCGCCATCGAGGTGCCCGACCGCGCCCAGTGGATCCGCACGATGATGTGCGAGCTGGCGCGCGTTTCGAGCCACATGCTCTGGATGGGCGTGGGCCTGATGGACGCCGGCGCCGTGTCGGTTTTCCTGTGGACGTTTCAGGGCCGCGAGGACATCTACAAGATTTTCGACGAGGTGGCGGGCGCCCGCTTTACCGTTTCGCACAGCCGCATCGGCGGCATCGCCAGCGACCTCACGCCCGCCGCCATTGCCCTGCTGCGCGACTTCGTGGACCGCTACCCGGACATTATCCGGGGCTGGATGAACCTGCTCAACCGCAACCGCATCTGGGTGGACCGCAACATCGGCATCGCGCCCCTCACCGCCGACGACGCCCTCGCCCTCGGGCTGCGCGGCCCCAACCTGCGCGGCAGCGGCATCGCCCACGACATCCGCCTGTTCGAGCCCTACCTCAAATACGACGCGGTCGATTTCAACATCCCCATCCGGACGGAGGGCGACGCGTACGCGCGCTACATCATCCGCATGGAGGAGATGCTGGAGTCCATCAAAATCATCCGGCAGTGCCTGGAAAAGCTGCCCCCCGGCCCCATCCGCGTGGACGACGCCAAAAAGGCGTACCCGTCGAAAGACGAAGTCTATTACTCGATGGAGGGCATGATCCACGACTTCATGTACACCTCGACGGGCGTGGCGCCGCCGAAGGGCGCGCACGCCTACCACGCCGTCGAAAGCTCGAAAGGCGAGCTGGGCTTCTACCTCGTCTCCGACGGCACGGGCAGCCCGTGGCGCTGCCGCATCAACGCGCCGTCGTTTGCCAACTTGCAGGGCCTGGAGCACATGATGGAGGGCCTGCTCATGGGCGACATGGTCATCGCCATCGGCACCGTGGACCCCGTGCTGGGAGAATCTGACAAGTAGCCGGCGCGCAGAGCCCGCCACGCATTACGTATTGCGTAGTGCGTATCAGCAAGCACCGTGCTCTTACGCAATACGTAATACGCTCTACTCACAATGTCCAACATCACGCAGGAAATCTCTCCCCTTCCGCCCCAGCACCCCACGCCCGCTTTCACGCCCGACCAGCTCGTGTGGACGGACGACGAGCAGCGGCGCGTGGACATCTTCAAGGGCCAGTACCCCGCTGCCGAGGCCGCCGTCATGAAGACGCTGTGGCTGGCGCAGGAAAAGTTCGGCTGGCTGGCCCCCGAAGTCATCCAGTTCGTCGCCGACACGCTGGGCATCCCGTACGCCCACACGTACGGCGTGGCGACGTTTTACACCCAGTATTTCAAAGAGGACAAGGGGCGCTTCGTGCTCGACGTGTGCACGTGCTTTTCGTGCCAGGTCTGCGGCGGCTACGACGTGCTGCACTACCTCGAAGAAAAGCTGGGCGTCCACGCCGGCGAGACCACGCCCGACGGGCTGTTCACCATCCAGGAGGCCGAGTGCCTGGGTGCCTGCGGCTCCGCCCCGATGCTCCAGGTGACAAACGGCGAGTACGTCCACAACCTGACGCGCGAGAAGATAGACCGCCTGGTGGACGGCCTGCGGGCGGGCGAGAGGCCCGTTTTCGAGAGCGTGACGCTGCCCCAGGACGAGGACGAAATGGGCGGCAACCGCCGGTCGGACGCGCCTGCCACCGAGCGCTACGTGGCGCCGCCCGCCGCCGGCACCGTCGAGTAGCAATGCCG
>CBDUCD010000508.1:0-2069 GCA_965365535.1 uncultured Rhodothermales bacterium
CGACACGCGACATTCCCCACTCGTCATTCCTCACTCCTCACTTCCCCATGCCCGACCTTCCCATCACCGTCGTCAAGATTGGCGGCGCACTTCTTTCTGACACCGCGGCGCTCGACAGCCTGTGGCGCGGGCTGCGGGCGCTGCACGAAGAGGCGCGCGTCGTCGTCGTGCACGGCGGCGGGCCGCAGGCGACGGCGCTTGCGCAGCGGCTCGGCCACACGCCCCGCATCGTCGAGGGGCGGCGCGTGACGGGCGACCTCGACCTCGACGTGATCAAGTGGACGATGCGCGGCGGCCTCAACGCCGACCTCGTGGCGGCGGCCCGGCCCCACGGCCTCGACGCCGTCGGGCTGTGCGGCGCCGACGGCGGCCTCGTGCTCGTCACGCGGCGCGCCCCGACGGTTGTGAACGGCGAAAAGGTGGATTTCGGACGCGTGGGCGACATCGTGAACGTGCAGCCGCGCCTCGTCCACACGCTGCTCGACGCCGGCTTTGTGCCCGTCGTGACCAGCCTGAGCGCCGACGCCGCCGGGCGCCTCTACAACGTCAACGCCGACACCGTCGCGTGCGCCCTGGCCGAGGCCCTGGACGCGGCGCGCTTCTGGCTCGTCACCGAGGCGGGCGGCGTCCGCTTCGACGCTGCCGACGCCGCCACCCACATTGACACGCTCGACGCGGCCACGCACGCCGAGGGCGTCGAAAAGGGCTGGGTGGCAGGCGGGATGCGCGTCAAAACCGACACGGCGTTCATGGCGCTCCGGCTGGGCATCGAAGACGTGCGCATTCTCGCCCCCGCCGACGTGCTCGCGGGCACCGGCGGCACGCGCGTCGTGGTGTGAGGGGGTTGGTGAGGCGCGGGCGTGCGTCTGCGTCCGCCCCTTCCGACCGCACCTCTCGCTCCTTCCATCGCGCATCGCCCTTTGCCCGTCACCGGGTCCCGCGTCTATACAACCTCTGCCCGGCGTCCTACAGCCGCACATGACCTACCCCACCGCCACCCCGCCACCCTTCCACCCCGCCGACCTGCTCCGCGCTCTCGTGCGGTTTCCGTCGCTGTCGCACGAGGAAAAGGCCGCCGCCGACTTTGTCGAGGGCGTGCTGCGGGCGCACGGGCTGGCCGTGGGGCGGCTGGACGACAACGTGTACGGGTGGCTGGGCGAGGGCGACGACCTGTTGCTGCTCAACTCGCACCTCGACGTGGTGCCGCCGTCGGAGAACATGCCCCACGGCGCCTTCGACGGGTTCGAGGAAAACGGCGTGCTGTGGGGGCGCGGCACCGTTGACGCCAAGGCCAGCGGCGCGGCCATGCTGGGCGCCCTCATCGCGCTGAAAACGGCAGGCTTCAACCCGCCGAACGGCAAGGTGATGGTGGCCCTTACCGCGTGCGAGGAGACGGGCGGCCACTACAACGGCCTGGAAGCGCTCCGCCCGCACCTGCCGCCCGTCCGCGCCGCCCTCGTGGGCGAGCCCACGGAGATGCAGCCGTGCACGGCGCAGAAGGGCCTGCTGATTTTGAAGTGCGAGGCCGAGGGGCGCACCGCCCACGCCGCCCGCGCCCCCCTGGGCGACAACGCCATCGCCCGCGCCGCCCGCGACCTGGTGCGGCTCGAAAGCTTCCGCTTCGACAAAAGCGACCCGCTTTTGGGGCGCCCCACCGTCACGCCCACCGTCATCGCCGGCGGCACGGCGTCGAACGTCGTCCCCGACCGCTGCCAGTTCACGCTCGACATCCGCTCGACGCCCGCCTACACCCACGACGAACTCATCGAGATGGTGGCAGGCGCCCTCGAATCCCGCGTGCACGTCCACTCGAAGCGCATCGTGCCCGTCCGCACCGACGCCGACGCGCGCATCGTGCAGGCGTGCCTGCGGGCGCTGCCGGGTGCCGCCTCCTTTGGCTCGCCAACGACGTGCGACTGGATTTTCCTGGCCGACGTGCCGACGGTGAAAATCGGCCCCGGCGCCAGCGAGCGATCCCACACCCCCGACGAGCGCATCGCCCTCGCAGACGTGGAGCGCGCCGCCGCCGGCTACGAGGCCATCGCGCGGGCGTATTTCACGCCGTAGGT
>CBDUCD010000509.1:0-2050 GCA_965365535.1 uncultured Rhodothermales bacterium
CTTTTCCACCTTTTCGCGCCCCGTCGGCCCGGCATAAACTGGCCGCCTCCAACTGCAATCTCCATGAAACCGCTGCTGCTACTGCTGACCTGCTGCGCCGCCGGCTGCGGCTGGATGGGCGCCACGACGCGGGACGACGACCGGGCCGGCGATGCCGTGCGCGTCACGCGCGGCGAGGCGTTCTGGCTGGACGTGGGCCAGACGGCGCTGCTGGCCTCGGACGTGCCGGACGAAAAGGGCGCGCCGCTCGACGAGACGCTGACGTTCACGGGCCTCGTTGACGACAGCCGCTGTCCCGAAGGCGCGGCGTGCGTGTGGGCGGGGATGGTGCGCGTTGCCGTTGCCCGCACGCATCCGGCGGCGCGCATTGCCCCCGACACGCTGACGCTGGGCGGCACCGGCGGCTACGACACGTACGGTCCGTTCCAGCTGCTCGGCGTGGCGCCGCTGCCCACGGCGCAGCAGCCCCAGCCCGACGCCAGCCAGTACCGCGCGCGGTTCGTGGCCCACTGACGCCATGCGGATTGTGGTGCCGTGCCTGGCCCTACTGCTCGTCTGCGCGGATGCTGCCGCCCAGAACGCGCGCCTGCGGGGCCGCGTAGTGGACGCCTCCAGCGGCCAGCCTCTCGCCGGCGCCTCGGTCGTGGCGGCGGACGAGCGTGGGCTGGAAAAGGGCACCGCCACCGACATGGACGGCTACTTCCTGCTGGCCCTGCCCGCGCCGGGCCGCTGGACGCTGCGCGTCAGCTTCGTGGGCTACCAGCCCTTTTCGGACACGCTGCGGGTGGCGGGCGAGGACGTGAACTATTCCGTCGCCCTCGCGCCGCGCGCCGAAGGGGCGGGCGAGGTCGTCGTCGAGGCGCTGCCGGCGCCGCCCCTCGCCGAAGGGCGGCTGGCGCGGCTGCGTCCGGCAGACGTGGCCCGCATTCCCGCCCTCTCGCCCGCGCCCGACCTGGGAGGGCTGCTGGCGACGCTGCCGGCGTTTTCGGCCCTTGCCGAGCAGGGCGGGCAGGTGTCGGTGCGGGGCGGCGAGCCCGCGCAGAACCTCTTTCTCCTCGACGGCATCCCCATCTACCAGCCCTACCACGCCCTCGGCGAGCTGTCGGTCGTGCCCGGCGACGCCTTTGCCGTGGCCGACGTGTACGCGGGGGCCTTTCCGGCGCGCTTTGGCGGTCGCCTCGCCTCGGTCGTGGACGTGACGCTGCGGTCGGGCAGCAAGGAAGGCTTTCGCGCCAGCGTGGCCGCCTCGCCCCTGCTGAGCGCCCTGCTGGCCGAGGGACCCGTTGTGCCGGGCAAGGTGTCGGCGCTCGTCTCGGCCCGCGCGTCGGCGGCAGACCGGCTGGGCGCGGGGGTCTGGGGCGGACAACAGCAGCCCTTCTCCTTCCACGACCTGCTGGGCCGCGCCCACGCCTTTCTGTCGCACACCAGTTCGCTTTCCGTCACCGCCCTGTCGAGTGCCGACCACCTCGACTTGCAGACGGACCTGGGCGCGGCGGGCGCGGCGCGCTGGCAGACAGAGGCCATCGGCAGCCGGTTTACGTACCTGCCCCTGTCGTACGCCGTGCTGGCCGAAATCGAGGTGTTCGCCACGCGGCTCGAGAGCGATTTCCGGGCCGAGGCCCAGCCCCGCCGCCGCTCGCTGGTCGAAGAAGGCGGTGGCAACTTTGGCTTCCGCTACCTGCTGGGCCGCCACGAGTTGCATTTCGGCGGCCAGGCGCGCACCCTCCACCTGGCCACCAGCGGGCTGGCGCTGCAGGAGGAGTACCTCTCCGAAGGCGCCCTCTACCTCGACGGGCTGGCGCGGCGCGGCCCCCTGCGCGTGGACGCGGGCGTGCGCGTAGCCCTTTTCCCCAGCCGCTCGCGCCTGTCCGTCGAGCCGCGGTTGCGCGTCGAATGGACGCGGGGCGCCCACCTCGTCCACGCGGGCGCCGCCGTCGTCCGGCAGGAAATCGGGGGCCAGTACACCGCCGACGACCTGACGGACGTGTTCGTGGCGTGGGTGCCCGCGGCCCCCGGCACGGCGCTGCCCCGCGCGCGGCAGCTCGTGGGG
>CBDUCD010000510.1:0-2044 GCA_965365535.1 uncultured Rhodothermales bacterium
ACGCCTCGGCATTTTCGAGGAAGGTTCGGCCGGCGAACGGATCGAGGCGGGCGGGTTCGATGGATGCCAGGTGTGCCGCGCCGCCGTCGCGCAGCACCGCTACGAGCAGCAGTACGAGGCCCGCGAGTAGCGCGATCCCCTGGATGAGGTCCGTCCACGCATCGGCCAGCAGACCGCCCCACACGGTGTAGAGGATGACGACAGTGGCCGCAAACGTGATCGCCCACTCGACGTCGAAGCCCGATGCCGACGAAATCACCTGCCCGAAGGCGCGCACCTGTGCACTCGCCCACAGCACCGACGACGGAATCATCATCAACACGGCCAGCTTTTCGACGCCCGATCCGTAGCGCTGCGCGAAGAGGTCGGCCAGCGTCGTCAGCCCGCGCTTCCAGAGCGGGCGCGCGAAGAGGGCCGCCATGAGCAGGATGCACAGCCCGTACCCGAACGGGTCGCCGTGGCCGCCCGAGAGGCCGCGCTCGTAGATCGCCCCCGCCGCCCCGATGCACGTCTCCGCCCCGAACCACGTCGCGAAGATGGTGAACGTGCCGAGCCCGTAGCCCAGGCTACGCCCCGCGAGCAGGTAGTCCGTCTCCGTTCGGATGCGCCGCGACACGTACGCGCCGATGCCGAGCTGGGCGAGGATGTACACTCCGATGGAGACGAGCGTGGCGTTCAACGGCAGCGGGCGTCAGGCAAGAGAGACAGGGCGGCGCAAGATAGCCGCGAGGTGGCTGTCGAACCGATGAGATGACACAACACACCTCCTTTCAGTGGCGACCCTGTTTCCGCGTGCCCCCGGCCCACAGCACTGCCGCGATCAGTAACGGCTGGAGCGGCAGGCGCAGCCACAGCGCCCACACGGGCACGCTGTAGTTCAGCACTTCGGGGTGTAGCGCCATGTGTACGTTGGCCGGAAAGACGGCAACCAGCAGCGCGGCCAGCCCCCACGCCGCCGGCCGGCACAGGCGCGGCATCAACAGTCCGACGCCGCCCGCGATCTCAAACGCGCCGCTCACGAGCACGAGTGGTCGGTGAGCAGGCATGTATGGCGGCATCACGCGCACGTAGGCGTCTGTCGCTGCGAAGTGCAGGACGCCTGCTACGATGAACACGCCGGACAGCAGCCACTGCGCGTACCGACGACGGCGTCGCGCCGAAGAATCATCCAATTTGCCCTGCATCGTGAACCCGGTGGCTGCGCGTAGTTTCATGCGCAAACTATGCAAGCGTCGCACCGGCTTGTGGGTCGCCACACGTGGTCAAGCCATCCCATGCGACCCAGCCCTCGCCACCCCACAACCGCACCCTGTACTCGTGAGCGACTCCCAGAAAATCATCTTCTCGATGCGCGGCGTCTCCAAGACGCACAAAAACGGCAAAACCGTCCTGCGCGACATCTACCTGTCCTTTTACTACGGCGCCAAAATCGGCGTGCTGGGCCTCAACGGCGCCGGCAAGTCCACCCTCCTCAAAATCATCGCGGGCGAAGACCCCGACTTCGCGGGCCACATTGACCGGCAGAAGGGCACGACCTTCGGGCTGCTGCACCAGGAGCCGCGCCTCGACCCCGACAAAACCGTCCGCGAGGTCGTCGAGGAAGGCGCCGCCGAGACCGTCCAACTCCTGCGCGACTACGAGGCCGTGAACGCCCTTTTCGCCGAGCCCGACGCCGACTTCGACGCGCTGATGGAAAAGCAGGCCCGCCTCCAGGACCGCATTGACGCGCTGGGCGCGTGGGACCTCGACGCCCAGCTCGAGCTGGCGATGGAGGCGCTGCGCTGCCCGCCGCCCGACCAGAAAATCGGCGTGCTCTCGGGCGGCGAAAAGCGCCGCGTGGCCCTCGTGCGCCTGCTGCTGCAAAAACCCGACGTGCTCTTGCTCGACGAGCCGACGAACCACCTCGACGCCGAAAGCGTGGCCTGGCTCGAACAGCACCTGGCGCGCTACGCCGGAACCGTCATCGCCGTCACGCACGACCGCTATTTCCTCGACAACGTCGCCGGCTGGATTCTCGAACTCGACCGCGGCGCGGGCATCCCCT
>CBDUCD010000511.1:0-2031 GCA_965365535.1 uncultured Rhodothermales bacterium
CGTCAGAGGCTGCGCAGCGCCTCGATGGGTTCGACGCGGGCGGCGCGCCGGGCGGGCACCACGCCGGCCAGCAAACTCACCCCGAGGGCGACGGCCACGACGCCTGCCGCCATGCCCGCGCCGGGCGCGAAAACGGTGACGCCGGGCAAGCCCTTGCTTTCGAGGTAAAAGCCCACGGCGCCCTGCACGAGGGCCATCAGCGCGGCGCCGGCGGCGAGGCCGGCAAGGCCGCCCAGCACGCCCAGCGCCGCGCTTTCGGCCACGAACAGCTTTTGCAGGTCGCCCTCGTCGCCGCCGACGGCCTTCATGACGCCGATTTCGCGGCGGCGCTCCATCACGTTCATCATCATCGTGTTGGCGATGCCGAGCGTGGCCACGAGCAGCGCGATCAGGCCGATGATGCCGAGGGCGAGGTCTATGATGGTGAACAGGCGTTCGAGCTGGGCAAACTGGTCGCGGAAGCTGTCGGCGTAAAGCCCCATCGCCCGGACGCTGTCGCGGACGGCGCCGTGCGCGTCGGCGCTGGCCAGCTGGACGCGGGCGGCGGCGTATCCGCCCCCGCTGCCCCGTCGCAGCAGCAGGTCAATGGTCGAGAAAAAGGTGATTTTCTGCATTTTGCGCGCCAGCCCGAGGGGCAGCAGGATGCGGAAAAAGCCCGACACGGCCTGGTCGTCGTCCGCCAGCATACCGGCCACGCGCAGCGCGTGGCGGTGCTCGCGCATGGGCACCATGCCCAGCCCCATGCCCAGCGCCTGCGCCGACGCCTGGAGCGCCGCCAGGTCGAGCGTGGCCGTGACGAGCACGAGCGTGTCGCCGACGATGCTTTCGGGCGGGCTGAAGCCCAGCCGCACGGCCATGCCGCGCCCGACGAGCACGCTCGAATCTGCCGGGGAGGCGAAAAAGGCGCCCGCCTCGGGCTGGTAGCCGGGCAGACGGGCAAACGCCTGCGGGATGGCCTCGGCGTTGCCGACGGCCTCGCGCCCCCGCGCCTCGACCTTGACGGGAAAGACGACTTCGGGGTACGCCGCGCGCACGCCCGGCAGCGCCGCCAGCCGCCGCAGCACGCTGTCCGTCACGGGCACGAGGGGCGCCGCCTCGCCCGCCCTGTCGCGCTCGCGGTAGGCCACGTCCCCCAGCGACCCCAGGGGGTTGGGGCGCGACGTGACGCGCATCGTATTGTAGAGGTCGAGGGCCTCGAACTCGCCGCGCGCGTTCTGCTGCAAGCCGGCGCCATACGCCAGCAGGGTAAACAGCGCCGCCACGCCCACGGCCACGCCCGCGCCCGTCAGGAGCGAGCGGCTGCGGTTGCGCCGGAGGTTGGCAAGGGCCAGCTGGATGAGGTCGGCAAAGCGCATGAGTTCAGCCCGCGAGGCGTCCGTCGGCGAGTTCGACGCGCTGCGTGGCGACGCGCTCGATTTCGGCAAAGTGGTGGGTGACGACGACGACGGTTTTGCCCTGCTCCCGCTGGATAGCGGCCAGCAGCGCCACGATCTGCGATGCCGTCGCCGAGTCGAGGTTGCCCGTCGGCTCGTCGGCCAGCACGAGCGGCGGGTCGGCCACGAGGGCGCGGGCAATGGCGACGCGCTGCTGCTCGCCGCCCGAGAGTTCGGCGGGGCGGTGGCCCAGCCGGTGCGCCATGCCCACGGCGTCGAGGCATTCGCGGGCGCGCGCCTCCCGGACGCCCGGCAGGGCGCCGGCCAGCACGAGCGGCAGCACCACGTTCTGGAGGGCCGTCATGGTGGGGACGAGGTTGAACTGCTGGAACACGAGGCCGACCGTTTCGCGGCGATAGCGCGCCTGGCCGGCGCGGTCGAGCCCGCCCAGGTCCCAGCCGCCCACCCGCAGGTGGCCCGCCGTGGGCGCGTCCATGCCGGCCAGCAGGTGCAGCAGCGTGCTTTTGCCCGACCCGCTGCGCCCCACGATGCCCACGAACGCGCCCGCCGCAATGTCGAGCGTGATGCCGCGCAGGGCGTGCACGACCTGGGCGCCCGTGCGGTAGCGCCGCGCCACGTCGCGCAGCCGCACCGCCAC
>CBDUCD010000512.1:0-2031 GCA_965365535.1 uncultured Rhodothermales bacterium
CGAGAATGCTGCGGCGGGCGGCGTAGCCGCTGTGGTTGGTGACGACGGTGAGCATCGGGCGGTTAAAAGGACGGCTACGCCTGCGGCGCGAGGGCGGGCGCGACACGGGCCACGCTCTGCGCGATGGTCTGCGCCAGCGCTGCCATCGAATAGCGCGTCTCGACGGCCCCGCGCAGATTCTGTGCCAGCCGGGCGCGGCGCGGCGCATCGGCAAGCAGGCCGCCCAGCACCTGCTCAAACGCCTGGAAGTCGCCGTGCGCGAAAAGCGCGGCTTCGTCCGCCGTCACCATCGCCGTGATGGAGGGCAGGTCGGGGGCGACGACGGCGGTACCCATCGCCCCGTATTCGAGCAGCTTGAGCGGACTCGTCCACCACATGTGGTTGGTGATGACGCCCACGTCGAAGCAGGCCACGTAGCCCGGCACCTCGGCGTGCGGCACGCGGCCCGTGAGGGTGTACCAGCCCGGCGGCGTCGCGGCCAGCATCGTTTCGATGCGGGCGCGCTCGGGCCCATCGCCCACGAGCAGCAGGTGGAGGGCGGGCACCTTTTCCCGGATCCGCGCGCACGCCTCGACCAGTCGGTCGAGCGCGTACCACGGCGAGAACCCGCCCACGAAGCCCACGACGCGGGCGCCGGCGGGCAGGCGGAGGGTGCAGGCCACGCCGTCCCCACCCGCCGCGGCGGCGTTGGGCACCACGTCCACCTCCACCCCCGCCCCGCCGATCAGGGCGCGCAGCTTCGCGGCCAGGGGGTCGGAGACGGCCCACATCCGGCTGGCGCGGCGGTACTTGCGCGTCTCGAAGCGGCGCCCGGCGCCCCTCAGCCACGAGTGCGGCACGTCGCGCATCGAGTCCTCGACGAGCGTTTCGCTGTTGAGGATGACGGGGATGCCCCGCGCCCGGCCAAAACGCAGGGCCGCGTCGTTGAAGTAGAAGTTGTAATCAACGATGAGGTCGGGCAGCGGGCCGGGCTGCGCGGCCAGCAGGTCATAAAAACGCCCGTTGAGGCGGCGGTACGCGAGGTCTTTGAGTGTGGCCCAGACCGCGCGCGGCACGAACTGCTTGAGGCGGCCTTTAGGGCTGCGCGGCGCGGCGGCGTCCGGGTGGCCGCCGGCAGGCGGAGGCGCACCGGCCAGGGCCTCGGCCGTCACCAGGCGCACCGTCCACCCCAGCGACTGAAACGCCGACCGGATGAGCTTGAGCCGCACCATGTCGCCAATGGTGTCGGACTCGGCCATGCCCGGGTGCGAAACGGTGATCCAGACAAGGGGCATAAGGGTCGGGGTGGGACTCAGGAGCGGACTTTTTTGAGCAGCGCGCTGACGCGCTGCGCCCCCTCGAAGCCCAGCAGACGGTGCAAGAGCACGTACAAACGCGACGTGGCGGCGCTGGGGCGAGGACGGTACCCGGCTTCAAGATATGTGCCGAGGGCAGCGCGTCCCGCGTGGGGATTGCGCGCATACAGGCCGCGGGCGAGCCCGAACAGGGCATCGTCGGGGGCGCGCCGCGTTTCCGCATCGGCGGACTGCCCTTGCAGGTAGGCCCGCACGTCGGCCACGAAAGCCATCATGCGCCCGTCGTTCGCGTCGGCGGCGGTCGAGATCGAGGTGGGCTGCTGGTAAACTGTCGCGCCGGGCACCCCGTCGAACGCCACGGCGGCGCCCCGTTGCAGCAGCCGGAACATGAGGTCGTACTCCTGATGGCTTTTGAGCCCGGCTGTCCACCCGCCGGTAGCCCGGACGGCGTCGGCGCGAAACAGGTTGGCGCTCGTGATGCCCAGCCGCGCCCACACGAGGGCCGTCCACGGGTTTTCCGGCTGCGCTGCCCGCACCACGGCGCGGCCGTCCACGAAGTGCCGCGTGTAAGAGCCCGCCACGAAATCGGCCTGCGCCTTTTCCATCAGCGCCACCTGGCGGGCGATTTTGTCCGGCAGGAGCTCGTCGTCGGCGTCGAGAAACTGGACGTAGGCGCCCGTCGCCTGCGCGAGTCCGGCGTTGCGGGCACGCGGCGCGCCGCCGTTGGGCTGGTGGA
>CBDUCD010000513.1:0-2028 GCA_965365535.1 uncultured Rhodothermales bacterium
ACGCCGTTGCCATCTTCGGCCACGAGCAGGCTGCCGTCGGGCAGGACGAGCAGGCCCACGGGGCGCCCGAAAGCCGTCGGGGCGAGTGCGTCGAGGAGAAAGCCCGACAGGAAATCCTCGTAGCCGCCGGCAGGCTGCCCGTCGGCGCCGAAAGGCACGAACACGACCTCGTAGCCCGTGGCGCGGCTCCGATTCCACGAGCCGTGGAAGGCCACGAAGGCGCCGCCGCGGTACCTCTCGGGAAACTGCGTGCCGTCGTAAAACTGGAGGCCGAGTGCCGCCGAGTGCGCCTGAAACAGCAGGGCGGGCGTGACGGTCTGCGCGGCCTTTTCGGGATCCTTCGAGCGCCCGTTTTCGACGAGGCGCGGGTCGAGGTTGCCGGGGGCGAGGTAGGCGTAGGGCCATCCGTAAAACTGCCCCTGTTCGAGGGCGGCGAGGTAGTCGGGCACGAGGTCGTCGCCCAGCCCGTCGCGCTCGTTGACAGTGGTGAAAAGCTGACTTGTGCGGGGCTGGAAGTCGAGCCCGACGGGGTTGCGCAGGCCCGCCGCAAACGTCGTCCGCTCCGACCCATCGGGCCGCATCTGCTGGACGGAGGCGCGCGGCAGGCTTTCTTCGTCGGCGTTCGACTGCGAGCCGACGGACACGTAGAGCCACGCGCCGTCGGGCGAGGCGACGACGTTGCGCGTCCAGTGCTGGTTGTAGCCGCCGGGCGTGAGTTCGGTGATGGCGGTGCCCTCGCCGGCGAGGGGCTGGCCGGGCGTGTACGGGTAGCGCCGCACCTCGCCCGTGTTGCCGACGAAAAAGGCGCCGTCGGCAAAGGCCATCCCGAAAGGCTGGTCGAGGGCGTTGTCCGCCGTCGCAAACGTCTCGTTCACGTCCGCCACGCCGTCGCCGTCGGTATCGCGCAGGCGGCGGATGCGGTTTTCGCGGCTCTCGACGAGCAGGACGTCGCCCTCGGGGGTGAGCGTCATCCAGCGCGGCGCCGAGAAGCTGTCGGCAAACACGTTGACGGTGAACCCTTCGGGTGCGTACAGCACGGCGTCGGCGGGGATGGGCACGACTTCTGGACTCTTGCCCACCGACCCGGCGGGGTTGGGCGCGGGCAACCCGGCCAGCGCGACCTGGCGCGTCGCGGGCGCCCGCGCTTCCGTCCGCACGGGTCGCCCCGGCTGGGGCGCGACAGGCGGCGCGCTCTGCGACGAGCACGCGGAGACGGCAAAAAACGACAGCAAAAGCAGGGCGCGGAAAGGCATAGACGAGTGCGGAATGAGGGCTGGCGAGTGGCGAATCGGGAGTGGCGAATGGGGAAAAGGAATGGAGGTTCGGGAATGGCACCAAACAGGCCGGGCCCGTAGGGTCGTCCCGCGCCCGCCCCCATGACCAACCGCCAACCTCCAATCGCCACCTGCCACCCGCCCCCCCTGAACCTATCTTCCCGAACCCGTTACCGCCGCCGTGCTGCCGCCCGTCTTTTTCCTGCTGCTCGCGCTCCACGCGCCCGACGCCGACGACGCCCGCCTCGCCGGGCGCATCCGCGATGGCGACCACGCGGCGTTCCGCCTCTTTTTCGAGCGCCACCACGACGCGCTGCTGGCGTTTCTGCGGCGCCGCCACGTGCCCGACGCCGTTGCGGACGACCTGGTGCAGCACGCCTTTGTCAAGCTGTGGGAAGGCCGCGCCCGCCTCGACCCCCTCAGGTCGGCGCGGGCGTACCTGTACCGCATCGCGTACACGCGCGCCCTCAACCACTTCCGCGACACGGCGCGCCTGGAAGGCGATCCCGAAGCAGTCGCCCGCACGGCGGAGCCCGATGCCGCGTCGCTGGCCCTCGTCGAGGACGCCCTCGCCGCCGCCATTGCCGCCCTGCCCGAAAAGCGCCGCGCCGTGTTCGAGCTGTGTTTCGTCGAGGGCCTCACGCACGCCGAGGCCGCGGCAGCGCTCGGCATCAGCCCGCGCACCGTGGAGCACCAGATGGCGCACGCCCTCAAGGCCCTGCGGGCGCGCCTGGCGCCTTTTGCGGAGGGGTAG
>CBDUCD010000514.1:0-2024 GCA_965365535.1 uncultured Rhodothermales bacterium
GCCCCAGGTCTCCACCCACCACCTCACCACCTCGCCACCGCACCACCCCTTCCGCCACGCCGCCGTGCTGGGCGCCGGCACGATGGGCGCGCAGATTGCCGCCCACCTCGCCAATGCCGGGCTGACCGTTGACCTGCTCGACATCGCGCCCCGTTCCATTGGCAAAGAGGGGCCGAACGACAGCATCGTCGAGGCGGCGTGGAAGGCGATCCAGAAGCTGTCGCCCGACCCGTTTTTCGACGAGAAGAGCAAACGGCGCGTCCGGCTGGGCAACTTCGAGGACGACTTCGGGCGGATTGCCGGCGCCGACTGGATCATCGAGGTCGTCGTCGAAAAGCTCGACGTGAAGCGGGCCGTCATGGCGCGCATCGAAGCGCACGCCTCGCCCGAGGCCGTGATTTCGTCCAACACGAGCGGCATCCCCATCCACGAAATCGCCGAGGGGCGGAGCGAGGGGTTCCGGCGGCGCTTTCTGGGCACGCACTTTTTCAACCCGCCGCGCTACCTGAAGCTGCTCGAACTGATTCCGACGGGTGACACCGACAGGGGCGTGCTGGCGCGCGTGGCGCACTTCGGACGCGTGCACCTGGGCAAGGGCATCGTCGTCGCCCACGACGTGCCGTACTTCGTGGGCAACCGGCTGGGCGTGTACGCCATGCTGGGCGCGATGGAATTTTTCACCCGGGGCGCGTACTCCATCGAGGAGATAGACGCCCTGACCGGCCCGCTTGTCGGCCATCCCAAAAGCGCGACGTTCCGCACCGCCGACGTCGTCGGGCTGGACGTGCTGCGCGACGTGGCGACGAATCTCTACGACAAGGCCGCGGGCGACGAAAGCCGCGAGCGCTTCCGCGTGCCGGCCGTGCTCGCCGGACTCGTGGAGGCCGGCGCGAAAGGGGCCAAGACGGGCGCCGGGTTCTACAAAAAGGAAGGCAAAAGCATCCTCTCCATCAACCCGCAGACGCGGCAGTACGACGCCGCAAAGCCCCTCGACGTGGGCGACCTGGACGCCATCAGAAAGGCCGGCAGCCTGCCCGACCGCCTGCGGGCGCTGTGGCACGACGACGGGCGCGCGGGCCAGTTTTTCCGCACGACGACGCCTGACCTGCTGGGCTACGCCGCCCGCCGCATCCCCGAAATCACCGCCAGCCCCGCCGACGCCGACCGCGCCATCCGCTGGGGCTTCGGGTGGGAGATGGGGCCGTTCGCCATGTGGGACGCCCTCGGTTTCGAGGAGGTGTTGCAGGCGATGGAAGACCAGCAAATCGCCGTGCCCGGCTGGGTGCGCGCCATGCAGGCCGCCGGTAACACGCAGTTCTACCGCGACGGGCAGGTGTACAGCCCCGAAACGGGCGGCTACGTGGACGACCCCACGCCCGCCGACGAAATCAGCCTTGCCGCCCTCAAAACCGACGCCGCGCGCGAGTTGTGGCGCAACGACGAGGCGGCGCTGCTCGACCTGGGCGAGGGCGTGGCCCTTTACGAGTTTCGCTCGAAAGCCAACAGCCTGGGCTTCAAGGTCGTGCAGGGGCTGGTGGAGTGCATCGAAAAGGTCGAAAACGACGACGGGCTGCGGGGCCTCGTCATTGGCAACGAGGGCACCAACTTCGCCGTCGGCGCGAACCTGGGCGAGGTGGCAGTGGCGGCGGCGGGCGGGCAGTGGAAGATGCTCGAAAAGAGCGTGGCGGGCTTCCAGCAGGCCATGCAGCGCATCCGCTACGCCGCCAAGCCCGTCGTGACGTGCGTGCACCAGAAGGCGCTGGGCGGCGGCTGCGAAATGGTGATGGCGAGCCCGCACCCCGTGGCGGCAGCCGAAAGCTACATCGGCCTCGTCGAGCTGGGCGTGGGCCTCATTCCCGCCGGCACGGGCACGACGCGCCTGGCCGCCCTCGCCTCGAACCGCGCCCCCAACGGCCACGCGAGCGAGGTGCAGAGCTTTCTGATGAAGTACTTCGAGGTGGTGGCCGGCGCGAAGGTGGCCACGAGCGCGCGGATGGCGCAGGACTACGGCTTTCTCGCCCCCC
>CBDUCD010000515.1:0-2022 GCA_965365535.1 uncultured Rhodothermales bacterium
GCGCCTGCCCGTCTGCCCGATTCAATAAGTCCATACTTTTGATTTAGAGATTGCCCGGCGCGTAGCTTGCTCCTGCCGCCCTGCAAACCTGCCCGGCCCTTCCCCCTCAACACCCGAACCCGATGCCGTCCCTGTCGCCTTTTTCGCCTCGCCTGCTGCCCGTGTGCCTGCTGGCCCTCGGCCTCGCCGCCGGCGCCTGCCGCACCGCGCCCGAAGCCGCCCCGCCCGAAAGGGCCGCCTTCGCGGGCTACAGCCAGTACGACGCCCGCGTGGACACCCTCATCAGCCAGATGACGCTGGCCGAGAAAATCGGGCAGATGACGCAGCCCGACCAGGAGTTCATCGCCGACCCCACCGACATCGCCCGGTACGCGCTTGGCTCCGTGCTTGCCGGCGGCAACTCCGATCCCAAGGCGGGCAACAGCCTCGCGGCGTGGACGGACATGTACGACGCCTACCAGCAGCAGGCCCTCACCACCCGGCTCGGCATCCCGCTTCTCTTTGGCGTGGACGCCGTGCACGGCCACAACAACGTGCTGGGCGCCGTCGTCTTTCCGCACAACATCGGGCTGGGCGCCACGCGCGACGCCGCCCTCGTCGAGAAGATTGCCCGCGCCACGGCCGTCGAGATGCGCGCCACGGGCGCCCACTGGACGTTTGCGCCGGGCGTCATCGTGGCCCGCGACGAGCGCTGGGGCCGCACCTACGAAAGCTTTTCCGAAAACCCCGAACTCGTCTCCGAGCTGGGCGTCGCCGCCATCCGCGGCTTTCAGACGGACGACCTCTCGAACCCGACGGCGGTGCTGGCCACGGCCAAGCACTATCTCGGCGACGGCGGCACCGTCCCCGGCTCGGGCGTCGGGCTCGACGGCCAGGGCCTCGACCAGGGCGACATGCGCGCCGACACGGCGACGGTCATGAACGTCCACCTGTTTCCCTACCGCGCCGCCGTGGCCGCCGGCGTGGGCTCCATCATGCCCTCGTACAGCTCGTGGAACGGCGTCAAGATGTCGGGCAACCGCTACCTCCTCACCGACGTGCTCAAGGGCGAGCTGGGCTTCGAGGGCTTTCTGATCTCGGACTACCGCGCCGTGCAGCAGATCTACCCCGACGACTTCAAGCGCTCTATCGAGGCGTCCATCAACGCGGGCATGGACATGGTGATGGTGCCCGACGAGTACCCGCGCTTTATCCAGCTCCTGACCGAACTCGTCGAGGAAAACCGCGTGCCGCTTGCCCGCATTGACGACGCCGTGCGGCGCATCCTGCGCGTCAAGGCGGCGATGGGGCTGCTCGAAAAAGACGCCGCGCCCCTGGCCGACCGCAGCTTGCAGGCGCAGTTCGGCTCGGCAGAGCACCGCGCCCTTGCCCGCGAGGCCGTCCGCAAGTCGCTCGTGCTGCTCAAAAACGAGGGCGGCGCCCTGCCCCTCTCCAAAACGGGAAGTCGCATCCACGTCGCCGGGCGCGGCGCCGACGACATCGGGATGCAGACCGGCGGCTGGACGATTACGTGGCAGGGCCAGATGGGGCCGGTCACGACGGGCGGCACGACCATTCTCGAAGCCCTCCGGCAGGGCGCCGGCACGGGCGCCGACATCTCGTACAGCCCGGACGGAAAAGGCGCCGAGGGCGCGGCCGTCGGCGTCGTCGTCATCGGCGAGCAGCCCTACGCCGAGATGATGGGCGACCGCCTCGACCTGTCGCTGGCCGACGAAGACGTGCAGGCGTTCCGCAACCTGAAGGCCGCCGGCATTCCGGTCGTCGTCGTCCTGCTTTCGGGCCGCCCCCTCCTGCTCGACCCCATCCTGGCCGACGCCGACGCCGTCGTGGCGGCGTGGCTGCCGGGCACGGAGGGCGCGGGCGTGGCGGACGTGCTGCTGGGCGACTACGCGCCCACGGGCAAGCTCTCGTTCTCGTGGCCCCGCTCCATGTCCCAACTCCCCCTCAACGTCGGCGACGCAACCTACGACCCGCTCTTTCCCTACGACTTCGGGCTGAGCTACTGAGGCGATTGGAGGTTGG
>CBDUCD010000516.1:0-2017 GCA_965365535.1 uncultured Rhodothermales bacterium
CGAATTGACCCATTGAAAACGCTTCATCGCATGATATTGCGGATGTTGCCTGGCCCGTTTCTGGCCTGGATGGGGACGCTCGTGTTTCTGCTGCTGATGCAGTTTCTGATTCGCTACCAGAAAGAACTCGTGGGCAAAGGGCTGCCTTTTGGGGCCATCGCCGAACTCATCGTTTACAACCTCGCGTACATCGTCGTGCTGGCCGTGCCCATGTCGGTGCTGACGGCCGTCCTGATCGTGTCGGGGCGGCTGGCGGACACGAACGCCTACAACGCGGCGCGGGGCGCGGGCATCTCGCTCCTGCAACTCGCGTGGCCCGTGCTCGCGCTGGCGTGCCTGACGGTGGGCGGGATGACGTATTTCAACAACGTCGTCTTGCCCGAGGCCAACTTCCGGGCGCGCAACCTGTGGCAGGACATCCGCCGCAAGCAGCCCGGCTTCGCGCTCCAGCCCGGCGTGTTCTACACGGGCTTGCAGGGCTACAGCCTGCTCGTCCAGGCGACCGACGGCCCCAACCGGCTGCGCGAAGTCACCGTCTTCGACTACACCGAGGGCGCCGAGCGGCGGCGCATCATGCGGGCGGCGCGCGGGCGCATCGTGCCACTTCCCGGCGACCAGGTGGACCTCGTCCTCGAAAACGGCACCCTCGACCGCGTAATGCCGCTCGCCGGCGCGGGCGACGTGGAGCGCTACGAGCGCAGCGATTTTGGCCGCCTGCGCTTCCGCCTCGACCTGTCGGCGTTTCGCTTCGAGCGCCAGAGCGAGGGCGACGGCTACCGCACCGACCGCACCATGCCCACGTCGGAGATGATCCGGACGGTGCGCGAAATCGAGGCGGGCATTGATGCCGACCGCGCCCGCCTGACCCAAGCGCTGCCATTCGTGGGCGCCGACTCGTCGCGCCGCGCCCCCGACCGGGCGATGTTCACGCGGCCTTTCCCGCTTGCGCACCCGCCCACGGCGCCGCCCACGGCGGCCCAGCCGCTCGCGGGCGTGGACAGCACGCTGCGGCCCACCCTCGTGGGCGAGGCGATGGCAAAGGCGCGGCAGGCGCGGGCCGACGTGCAGAGCTTCCAGCAGACCGCCGAGTACGGGCAGCAGCGCGCCAACCGCTACCGCGTGGAGATCCACAAAAAGTTCAGCGTGGCCGTGGCGTGCCTCGTCTTCGCCCTCATCGGCGTGCCCCTCGGGCTGATGTTCCGGCGCGGCGGGCTGGCCACGTCGGGCGGCCTCGCCCTCGGCATCTTCATGTTCTACTGGGTGACGCTGGTGCAGGGCGAAAAGCTGGCCGACCGGGGATTTCTCGAACCCGCCATAGGCATGTGGGCCGCGAACGTCGCCATTGGCGTGGTGGGGCTGATGCTGCTCCTGGGCGTGGTGCCGCAGGCCCGCGTGCGCCGCTGGCTCGACGGGCTGCCCGCCCTGCCGCGCCGGCGGCGGTCGTGAGCCGGGCCTGCCCGCCTGTTGCATCCGCGCCGGGCTTCGAGTATGCTGTCAGCATCAGGGACGAGGCCGCTGTTCGTCCGTCTCCGTCCGCCACGCGCCAACCTCCAATCTCAACCCTCCCATCGCCATGCTGAAAGAGTTCAAGGAGTTTGCCATGAAAGGCAACATGGTGGACATGGCCGTCGGCATCATCATCGGTGCCGCGTTTGCAACGGTCGTCAAGTCGCTCGTGGACGACGTGGTGATGCCGCTCATTGCGGCGGTTTTCCAGGCGCCCGACTTCAGCAACCTGTTCGTCGTGCTGCGCAACCCCACGGGCGCGGCGTTCACGTCCATCGAAGCGGCGCGCGAGGCGGGCGCCGTGGCGCTGGGCTACGGGCTGTTCCTGAACGCCCTCATCGCGTTTCTCATCGTCGCCTTCGTGCTGTTCCTCGTGGTGCGCAACATGAACCGGCTGATGCGCCAGAAAGCCGCCGACGCCACGACGCCCGACGCGCCGCCCGCACCGACGCCGCAGGAAGTGCTGCTGGCCGAAATCCGCGACCTGCTGCGCGCGGGACGTGCCGTGTAA
>CBDUCD010000517.1:0-2000 GCA_965365535.1 uncultured Rhodothermales bacterium
CCGCCCGGCCTGGGCGGCATCGCGAGCGTCTGCGCCCTGCCGTCGGTGCGCACCACCACGCGGTGCGCTTCTGCCTCGCTGGAAACCTGCGCCTGAATGGTCACGGTCGTGTGGGTAGAGGGTTCACGGGGCGAGGCGGCGCCCGCAGCCCTGGTACGCCTCGCCGTCGAGTTGTACGGTGACCGTCGCGGGGAAGGGCTGGCCGCTCATGGCGTCCCGGCACGCCTCGTCCGTGATGGTGACCGTGAGGGCGTGCGCCGGGGTGCGGGCGTCGTACACCGTCTGGCCGTCCGCCACGCGCGGCGCGGGCGCGGGCATCGTGACCTCGTGCTCGCCGTAGGCATAGACGAAGTGGATGCGGTCGCCGTCGCGGATGTCGAGCGTCCAGCCCGGCTCCTGCCCGACGGCGCGGAAGGTTACGCCCAGGCGGCGCGCCTCGGCCCACGGCGTCTCGGCGGGGTTTTCGAGGCAGCCCGCGAACGACTGCCCCTCGACTTCGAGAAGCGCCTCGCTGCCCTTGTTCCACACCACGACGCCATCGCCCTCGTAGCGGGCGCCGCTGGCCGCGCGCGTCTGGCCGAGGACGACGTAGCGGCCACCGAAGCGCGCGGGCAGCCACACGGCCAGCTCGCCCGGCCCCGTCCGAATGGTGAAGTCGAAGGACTGGCCGCCGGCGGGACAGGTGAAGACCACCGTTTTGCCCGTCTGCTGCGGCGCCATGCTGCCCTCCGTTTCATCGTCGGCGTCGGCGCGGCGGAAGACGAGCAGGCCCCGCCGGGTATCGAGGCGAAGCCCATCGCCGTCGCGCCGGAACGACTCCGCCTCGGCAAGGGCGCCCACGAAGGCGTCGCCCAGCGAGGGCGGCGCGCACGCGGCCAGCGTCGAGCCCATCTGGGTGAGTTGCAGGCCGCCGTTTGCCCGCAGCGTGTATTGCCCGAAAAAGTGGTTGCAGTCGGCCTGGCCGCCCACGCGGCTGCTGTCCATAAAGGCAAGCGTGTAGGCCGCGCCCCCGGCGGGCACGGCAGCGCCCTCCATCAGCACGAGGCGCCACGAGGTACCCGCCAGCGGATCGCCGGGCCGCTCGCCCGCGGGCGGCGGCTCGACCTGCACGACGCGGATTTCGACCTGGTCGGCGGGCGCGCCGCCCGTCAGGACGGGGTGGAGGGTGTCGCTCGTCCACCGCAGCCTGCCGTCTCCATCGCGGATTTCGGCGCGGACGGCGTAGCGGTGGCGGGCCTCGACGCGCGCCGGGTCGTAGCGGAGGGCAAACGGGATGGGCACCTGCCGGCCCTCCGTGGGAATCGTCTGCTCGGCCAGAACGGCTGCCGGTGCGTCGGCCCGGCTCACGTCTTCCAGCCGGACGCGCACGACGGCGTCGGGCGCGAGGGCGATGCGCGGCAGGTACGTCACGGTGCCCGTCAATGACGCCGTGGCCGAGGCGCCGGGCGCGGTGGGCACGCGCGCCGGGCTGCACGCGGCAAGGGAAAAGGCGAGCAGGGCGGCGGGCAGCAGAGGGCGCATGGCAGATCGGGACTGGAAAAACGGGACGCGCTCCACACTCACGAGCCCACGACGATGTTGCCGCTGAGCATGTCCATGCCGCACGTGAAGGCAAACGTGCCGTCTCTGTCCGGCGTGAATTCGACGGCGGTGGGCGTGCCCAGCGGAAGGGCGACGGCGGCGACGTTGAGGGCGGGCACCTTGATTTCGGTCGCGCACGTCTGCTCGGTCGTCCGCGTAAAGACGAGGCGGGCGGGCACGCCGGCCTGCAATTCGACCTGGGCGGGCGCGTAGCCCTCCGGCCCGATGGTGATTTCGGCCACCTGCACGCCGTTTTCCATGCGCGGCGCGGACGACGGGGCGGGCGCGGTGGCAGCAGGCGTTGCGGGCGGCGCGGGCGCGTCGCCTCGGCAGGCGGCAAGGGCAAGGGGCAGCACGAGGGCAAGCGCAAAAGCGCGGAGAGAGGTTTTCATGGCGATGAACGGACTTGGCGTGGTTTT
>CBDUCD010000518.1:0-1997 GCA_965365535.1 uncultured Rhodothermales bacterium
ACCAAGAGATATGCCCGTCGTTGTATCCAGTGACAAATGACAAGTGACAAATGACCATTGACTAACATCAAAGCTTCAGCAGCCCTGCCGCGTGCTCGGCGCGCTCGCGGGCGATTTCGGGCGTGTCTGCCGTCACCGTCACGTGGCCCATTTTGCGGCGCGGGCTCACGCTGCGCTTGCCGTAGAGGTGGACGGCGGCGCCGGGCACGCCGAGGGCGGCGGCGAGGGTCTGGCCCGAGGCCGTCGCGCGGCGCTGGCCCAGCACGTTCACCATGCACGCCGCCGGCACGCGCAGCCCGGCGTCGCCCAGGGGCAGGCCCAGCACGGCGCGGGCGTGGTTCTCGAACTGCGACGTGTGGCACGCCTCAATCGTGACGTGGCCCGTGTTGTGCGGGCGCGGCGCCAGCTCGTTGACGAGCACGCGCCCGTCCGCCGTCAGAAACAGCTCGACCGCCGTGATGCCCACGCCCGCCACGGCCTCGACGGCGCCCAGCGCGATGCGCCGCGCCTCGCGCTCGACCTCGTCCGAAAAGCCGCCGGGCACGACGACGGCGTGGCAGCGGCTGTCGCGCTGCTCCGTCCAGAACACGGGGTACACCTCGGTTTTGCCGAGGGGCGTGCGGGCCACGAGGACGGACAGCTCGGCGGTGAAATCCACCCACGCCTCGGCCACCAGCCCGTCGTCGCCGGCGAGGTGCTTCCAGCCCGCGTCGAGGTCGGAGGCCGCGCGGCACAGGTGGTTGCCGTAGCCATCGTAGGAGCCGCGCCGCTTTTTGAGCATCAGGGGCAGGCCGAGGGCGAGCGCCGCCCGGTCGAGTTCGGCGCGGCTGTGGCACACGCGGAAGTCGGGCATGGGCAGCCCGGCCTTCTGGATCGTCGCCTTCTGGACGGCCTTGTCGCGGATGGCGACGAGGGTTGCGGGCGCGGGCCACAACCCGACGCCCTCGGGCAGGACGCCCGCGAGCACGTCGGCGGGCGCCCACTCGCTTTCGACGGTGATGGCGGTGCAGCCCCGCGCCCACGCCCGCAGCACGCGGGCATCCGTCCAGTCGCCAACGGTCACGTCGGCGAAATCCTCGATGGAGCCCGTCTTTTCAGGCACCAGAAAGCGCACCGGCACGCCCATCCGAATTGCCGCGAGGGCCGTCATGCGGCCCAGTTGCCCGCCGCCGAGAATGCCGAGAATGGGAAAGGGGTGCAAGGAGATGGTTGTTGGAGGTTAGAGATTGGTCACTGGTTACTGGTCATGGGTCGTTGGACGTGAAAATCGGTTCATCCATCTGCTATCCGCCAATGACCAATCTCCGATGACCATTGACTGATGACCAACAATTCCCTCATCCCTCTGCTGCGTTGCCGAAAAAGCTTTCGAGTTGCACTTCGGTTGCGACGAGTACCTGCCGGGCTTTCGATCCCTCGAACGGCCCGACGATGCCGGCCTCCTCGAGCTGGTCCACGATGCGGGCGGCGCGGGTGTAGCCGATGGACAGCTTGCGCTGCAAAAGCGAGACCGACCCCTGCTGGCTGCGCACGATGATGCGGGCGGCTTCCTCGAAAAACTCGTCCGTGTCGTCCATGCTGCCGCTGCCCATCTCGTCGGGGCCGCTTTCCTCCTCCCACGACGGCAGCCGGTACGGCCCCACGCCCGGCTGGTCGCCGATAAAGGCCGTCAGGTGCTCGACTTCCTCCATGGATACGTACGGCCCCTGGAGGCGGACCGTCCGCGAGCCGTTCATGTAGAGCAGGTCGCCGTTGCCCACGAGCTGCTCGGCGCCGCCGCCGT
This sequence comes from uncultured Rhodothermales bacterium, assembly GCA_965365535.1. Classification (GTDB taxonomy): domain Bacteria; phylum Bacteroidota; class Rhodothermia; order Rhodothermales; family BA12; genus CBDUCD01. Next base: position 1,784 of record CBDUCD010000518.1, read on the forward strand.
CGAGAATGGTGCGCGAGTCGATTTTCGAGGCCACCTGGTAGGCGATGCGCGAGGGGAAGTTGGCCTTGATGAGGCCCGTGATCACGTCCACCGAGGGGCGCTGCGTGGCGAGGACGAGGTGGATGCCCACGGCCCGCGCCATCTGCGCCAGCCGCGCAATGGGGCCTTCGATCTCCTTGCCCGCCGTCATCATCAGGTCGGCCAGCTCGTCCAC
>CBDUCD010000519.1:0-1970 GCA_965365535.1 uncultured Rhodothermales bacterium
GGCCGTACTTGTACGCCTGAATCTGGAGCGGGCAGTGCCCCGCCTGGTCGCAGATGGGGCAGTCGAGCGGGTGGTTGATGAGGAGAAACTCCAGGTTGTCCCGCTGCGCCCGGTCCACGAGTTCGCTCGTGCGGTGCGTCCGGACCACCATGCCGTCCGTCACGTCCACGGAGCACGAGGTCATCAGCTTGGGCATGAACTGGATTTTGGGCTGGCCGTCGGCTTCCAGCACGGGCTGCTTCGTCTCCCGGTCAATGACGGGCGTGCCGATCTCGACGAGGCACTGCCGGCAGTTGGCCGGGATCGAGAGCGCGGGGTGGTAGCAGAAGTGCGGCAGCTCGAGGCCCGCGTCGAGGCACATCTGCAGCAGCTTGTGCTGCCCGTCGTATTCGAGCGTCTGCCCGTCAATGGTGACCTTCGCCATCAATCAAAAAGGAAAAAGGGTGGTGCGGAACGGGTGTCAGGATTTCTGGACGAGCACGCCCGAGGGCTTGATGAGGTACTCGGTTTTGTCGGCGTACGCTTCGATAGGTTGGGCGGCGCCCTTGTCCTCGTCGTAATGGCGCTGCTCCTCGGCCGTCGTGGTTTTGGCTTCGAGCAGCCCCGCGGCCACGACGCGCCGGCCCGAGATGTCTTTGGGAAGCGTGAACAGGTAGTCGCTGTCGTCTTCGTTGCGGGGCATCTGGATGCGTACGGTGCCCGCGTCGGTCACGAGCGTGGCCCAGCAGCCGCGCGCCTGGCACACCTCGGAAACCTGCCCTTCCATTTTCACCTGCTGCCCCACGTACTCGCCGGGCGCGGCCAGCAGGGTGGTGACAGGCACGGCACCCTCCGCCGTGAGGGCGGCGCCGTACACGTCGTAGCCGCCGGAAGATGCCTGGACGGGCGCCCCGCCGGCGGGCGGCGCCTCGGGACGGCAGGCGGCGAGGGCGAGCGGAAGCGCGAGCAGGCAGAACAGGTGTTTCATGCGTCGAAAGAGATGCGTTCGTAAAGGTCGGCGAGGCGGAGCAGGGCGGGCACGCCCTGCAACACGATTTCGTCGTCGGGGGCGCGGAAGTCCGTCAGCAGCCAGCGGTTTTCGGCCTGCCGCGTGTAGTGCTCGACGTGCATCACGCCTTGCGCCACGACGAGGTAGTCCTGCAGCGTCGGGATCGTGCGGTAGTGCTCGAACTTACGGCTCCGGTCGTAGTCGGCCGTCGAAGGGCTCGTCACTTCGACGAGCAGGGTGGGGTTGAGCAGGGTGTCGCGCGCGTCGTCGGGAAAGGCGGGCTCGTTGCACCACGCCACCACGTCGGGGTAGGTGTAGAGCCCGGTTTCGTTGACGCGCACCCGCACGTCGCCCGTCACCACGTCGCAATCTTTGCCTTCGAGTTGATTGCCGAGCAGCCGCGCGATGCGTGTGATGATCTGCGCGTGGCGCACGCTGCCGCCTGCCAGGGCGAACATCTCGCCCGCGAAATACTCGTGCTTCGCGTCCGTGGCGGCGCGTTCTCGTTCGAGGTATTCCTCGGGGGTGATATGGACGGCGGAAAGGGCGATGGGGGTTGGATTGGTGATCCGTAGGGGCGCAATGAATTGCACCCCTACGCGGGCTGGGCGGCGAGGGCGGCGCCGTCGCCGGTCGTGAAAAGGCCGGGTTTGCACTTGGCCTCGAACTCGGCGCGGAAGCGCGTGATGGTGTTGCGCACGGGCCACGCGGCGGCGTCGGCGAGGGCGCAGACCGTGCGGCCTTCCATCTGCGTGCACAGGTCGAGCAAGAGGTCGAGGTCGCGCAGGTTGCCCTCGCCCCGGTCTATGCGGGTGACGAGGTTTTCGAGCCAGCCCGTGCCCTCGCGGCAGGGCGTGCACTGGCCGCAGCTTTCGTGGTGGTAGAAGTGGGTAATGCGGCGCAGAAACGAGACCATGTCGGTGTCCTCGTCGAGAAACAGCATCCCCGCCGTGCCCATCATCGAACCGGCGTCGCGCAGGCT
>CBDUCD010000520.1:0-1969 GCA_965365535.1 uncultured Rhodothermales bacterium
CCCACGCGCGCCTCGACGCCCAAGATGTCGCTGGCGAGTTCGGCGGGGCCGGGAATGAGCGAGCCGCCGCCCGTGAGCACGAGGCCCGCCGACAGGTGGCGCGCGTAGCCCGAGCGCTTGATCTCGATGGCGGCAAACTCGAGGATTTCCTCCATGCGCGGCTGCACGATCTGCGCGAGCACGCTGCGCCCCACCTCCTTGTCGGGCCGCCCGCCGATGCCGGGAATGGTGATGGCCTCGTGCTCGTCGGCCAGATCCGCGAGGGCCACGCCGAACTGGCACTTGAGCCGCTCGGCCTGGTCGCGCATGATGCCCAGCCCGCGCCGGATGTCGTCCGTCACCTTGCTGCCCGCGATGGCGATGACGGCCGTGTGGCGGATGGTCTGCTCCTCGAACACGGCAATGTCGGTCGTGCCGCCGCCGATGTCCACGAGGGCCACGCCCACCTCTTTCTCGTCGGGGTGGAGCACGGCGTACGAGGACGCGAGCGGTTCGAGCACGATGTCGGCCACCTGGTAGCCGGCCTTTTCGATACACCGGTAGATGTTGCGGACAGCCGAGACGAGGCCCGAGATGATGTGGACGTTGGCTTCGAGGCGCACGCCGCTCATGCCCACGGGGTCGAACACGCCGTCCTGCCCGTCCACGATAAACTCCTGCGGGATGACGTGCAGGATTTCGCGGTCGCTGGGCATGACGACCTGCTTGGTGTCCTCCAGCAGCCGGTTCACGTCGGCCTGCGAGATTTCGCCGTTGCGGTTGGAAACGGTGATGACGCCCCGGCTCTGGTGGCTCGTGATGTGGTCGCCCGCGATGCCGACGATGACGCGCTGGACTTTGACGCCCGCCACGTTTTCGGCCTCGCGCACGGCTTTCTGGACCGAGGCGACCGTCCGGTCGATGTTGACGACGACGCCCCGGTTGATGCCGTCGCTTTCGGCCAGGCCGGCGCCCAGCACCGTTACGCGCCCGCCGGGCTCGGCCGAGGCCACGATGGCGCACACCTTCGTGGTGCCAATGTCCACGCCGACGACGATTCGTTCGTTCATGGCTTTGTTTTGTTTTGGGAGGTTGGAGACTGGAGGTTGGATGAGGATGGCGCTATCTGACCGCTAACCTCCAACCGCTTCAAGAGTGATGATCTGGCTGGAAAAACGGAGGTCTATGGTGTCGAAACGGCGGGTGGGGCGCGTGAGCACGGCCCGGTCCCAGAAGGCGCGCAGGCGCCGGAAGCTGCGGCGGTAGTCCGTCCGCCCCAGTTGCACGGGAATGGTGGTGCCCTGCGGGGCGCGGGGCGTGTACAGCGTCACGCCGTCCGCCGTCACGTCGAGGTCGGAGACGAGGGCCGTCTCGTCGGGGGTGAGGGTGGCGAGGGCGGCCATCAGCTCGCGCACCGACCGCGCGGCGACGGGCTGCGTGGCGTTGCGCGGCAGCACGACGCCGCGCACGAGCGGCACGTCGAAGGCGGCAAGGGCGGGCGCGGGCATGGCGTAGCCCTCGGCGTCGAGGAAATGCGTGGCCTGCCCCGCCGCGTCGAGGGCGAGGGCCACGGGCACCCGCTCCGCGACCTCGATTTCGAGCGTTCCGTCGGGCAGGCGCGTGGCGTGGGCGCGGGCCACCCACGGGTGGCGCCGCACGCGGTCGGCCACGACGCGCGGGTCGAGGCGGTAGAGAAATGCCGCCGTGTCCACGCGGGCCAGGGCGACGAGGTCTTCGGGCAGGCTGAAGCGCGCCCCGACAACCTCGACGCGGGCCAGCCGCAGCGTGTGCCGGTAGTAGGCGCCGCCTGCCGCGAGGGCCACGAGCAGCACGCCGAGCACGAGGAGGCCGGCCTGCGCCGCCCGCCCCGCGCGGCGCGGCTTCCGGGTTGTGGATCTGTTTTTCAGGATGCTCATCGCGTCCTCCCGTTGCAGGGCCGCCCGAATCCCCCGGCGGCGTTCGGTGGCCGCACGCCCTCCCCGGCAGCGTT
>CBDUCD010000521.1:0-1957 GCA_965365535.1 uncultured Rhodothermales bacterium
GTCTCGAAGCCCAGGTCTATCTCCAGGCGCAGCAGCTTGTCGGCCTTGGGGATGCGCTCGGCGCGCGTGACGCGGCCCACGCGCAGGTCGAGGCGCGCGAAGTCGTCGTAGGTGATGGTTTCGGCGAGGGGCGCAAAGGGTTTTTCGGGCGCGGCAGGCGCCTCGCGGGCCGCTGAAGCCCCTTCGAGGCGCTGCCTTTCGGCCTCGATGGTGGCGTCCTCGATTTTGGCGAAGAGGACGTGGGGCGTGCCCAGCGCGTGGCCGGGCGCGAGCAGCGGGCGGGCGGCATCGTCCCAGCCCAGCGGGCCCGTGCCGCCGGGCGTCGAGGGGCGGACGCCTCTGAGGTTCAGCATTTCCCGCAGCCGAGAGGCCGCGCCGGGCACGACGGGTTCGAGCAAAATGGACAGGCCGGCGCAGAGTTGCAGCGACGTGTAGATGGTGTTGGCGGCCTGCTGCCTGTCGGCTTTGGCCTGGTGCCAGGGGGCGGCGTCGTTGAAATACTTGTTGCCCAGGCGGGCCAGCGCGATGGTCTCGAAAAGGGCGTCGCGGAAGCGAAAGCCTTCGTAAAGCGCGCCGATGCGGGCGGGCGCGCCGGCCAGGGCGTCGAGGGCGTCGCGCGAGGCGGCGTCGAGGGCGTCGGGCGCGGGCACGCGGCCTTCGAACTGGCGCGCGGCAAAGGTCAGCACGCGGTTGACGAAGTTGCCCAGCACGTCGGCCAGCTCGCCGTTGACGCGGGCCTGGAACTCCCTCAGGCTGAAGTCGGCGTCTTTCGTCTCGGGCAGGCCCGTTCCCAGCGCGTAGCGCACCAGGTCGGCGTCGAAGCGCTCCATGAACTCGTGCAGCCAGATGGCCCATCCCCGACTCGTCGAGAACTTCTGGCCTTCGAGGTTGAGGAATTCGTTGGCGGGCACGGCGGCGGGCAGCACGAAATCGCCGTGCAGCATCAGCATCCCGGGGAAGATGAGGCAGTGGAAAACGATGTTGTCCTTGCCGATGAAATGCACGAGGCGCGTGCTGCCGTCCTGCCAGTACGGCTTCCACGCATCCGGGCGGTTCTGCGCTTCGGCCCACTCGCGCGTGGCCGAGATGTAGCCGATGGGCGCGTCGAACCAGACGTAGAGCACCTTGCCCACCGCGTCCACGCCTGCCGCCCGGGCGACATCTTCGGGCACGGGGATGCCCCACGCCAGGTCGCGCGTCATCGGGCGGTCGCGCAGGCCGTCGGCGAGCCACGATTTCACCTGGCCGAGCACGTTGGGCTTCCAGTCTTTTTCGTGGCCGGCGAGCCAGCGTTCCAGTTCGGGCTGGATGTGGCCGAGGGGCAGGTACCAGTGCGTCGTTTGGCGCAGCACGGGCACGGCGTCCGAGAGGGCCGAGCGGGCGTCGAGGAGTTCGGCGGGCGAGAGGCTGGTGCCGCAGTTTTCGCACTGGTCGCCGTAGGCGTCGGCGTAGCCGCAGACGGGGCACGTGCCGCGCACGAAGCGGTCGGCCAGAAACACGCCCGCGACGGGGTCGAAAAGCTGCTGCTCGGTTTTGAGGTTGAAATCGCCCTTTTCGGCCAGCGTCCGGAAAAAGTCCCGCGCCGTCTCGGCGTGCGTGGCGGACGAGGTGCGTCCGTAGTGGTCGAAGCTCATCCCGACGGCGCGCAGCCCCTTTTCGATGAGGGGATGGAAATGGTCTATCACGCTTTGCGGCGTCGTGCCCTCGCGGAAGGCCCGCATCATGATGGCGACGCCCATCTCGTCGGAGCCGCAGACGTACACCACGTCCTCGCCTTTGAGGCGCAGAAAGCGCACGTAGAAATCGGCGGGCAGGTAGGCGCCGGCGAGGTGGCCGAGGTGGATGGGGCCGTTGGCGTACGGCAGCGCCGAGGTGACGAGCGTGCGGGGCATGAGGAAGTGGCGAGTTACGAGGGTCGAGTTGCGAGGGGCGCGCCCTGTGGCAGCGCACGGGCGCC
>CBDUCD010000522.1:0-1957 GCA_965365535.1 uncultured Rhodothermales bacterium
AGATGAGCTTCCGCTCGAAGGCCGACACGTACGTCCACGAGTGGGCGCGGCACTTTGGCGGCGGCGGGCACCGCAACGCCTCGGGCGCCTTTGTGGCCGGCAAAGCCCTCAAGCCCCTCGTGCGCGAGGTCGTGGCCGCCGCGCCCCGCTATCTCGACCTGGCCGAGGAAGCCGCCTCGGACGCCCTCTCGGGCGACGATGCCGACCTCCTGGCCCTGCTCCGCCAGAAATTCCATGCTTCGTAAGTAGGTCGTGGGTTGCGCGCTCGGCTCTGCCTCGCTGTCGTAGGCCGGGTTAGCGCCGCCAACACCCCACAACGAGCCCGCCGCAGACGGGCGTCCACCTGCTACCCCCTACCCACAACCCACCCCTTTATGAAAGTCTCCGTCACGTCCCTTGCCCTCCACGACCTCGACGTGGACCTCGTCGTGCTTCCCCTGCCGCGCGAGGCGGCGGCGTCCACGCTGGGCAGCCTTGCCGGCACGCTGGGCGAGACGCTGCGCCGCGCCCTCGACGACTTCGACGGCGCCGAGGACAAGACGCTGCTCGTGTACCCGGACAAGGCGCGGGCGCGGCGCTTTCTGCTGGTCGGGCTGGGCGAGGTGCAAAAGGTCGAGGCCGAGACGCTGCGCCGCGCCGCTGCCCACGCCGCCCGCACCGCCCGCGACTTCAAGGCCAGCACGGTCGCCTTTACGCTGCCCGACTTCAGCCTCGACGCCGACACGGCGGGGCAGGCCCTCGTCGAAGGCTTCATGCTGGCCTCGTACCGTTTCACGCGCTACAAGTCCGACGCCGACCCGTACGCGGGCGCCGAGCGGCTCGTGCTCCACAGCGACAAGCAGGAGCGCGTGGGGCGGCGCGGCGCCGAGCGCGGGCGCATCATCGCCGAGGCCGTCGCCACGGCGCGCGACCTCGTCAACCGGTCGCCGAATGAGAAAAGCGCCACCGCCCTGGCCCGCGAAATCGAGAAGATGGGCAAAAAGCACGGCTTCGAGGTGTCCGTGTGGGACAAGGCGATGATCGAGGACGAGAAGATGGGCGGCCTGCTGGCCGTCAACATGGGTTCGATGGAGCCGCCGACGTTCACGATTCTCGAATACCACCCCGAAAACGCCGTCAACGAGCGGCCCGTGGCGCTTGTGGGGAAGGGCGTCACCTTCGACACGGGCGGGCTTTCGCTCAAGCCCACGCCCGACTCGATGGACCACATGAAGGCCGACATGAGCGGCGCCGCCGCCGTCGTGGGCACCTTCGAGGCCATCGCCCGGCTCGAGCTGCCGCTCTACGTCGTCGGCTTTATCCCCGCGACGGACAACCGCCCCGGCGAAAACGCCTACGTCCCCGGCGACGTGATCCGGATGCACAGCGGCAAAACCGTCGAAGTCCTCAATACCGACGCCGAGGGCCGCCTCATCCTCGCCGACGCCCTCTCGTACGCCAAGACCTACAACCCCGAGCTGACGATTGACGTGGCCACGCTTACGGGCGCCCAGGTGATCGCGCTGGGCAGCGAGGTGGCCGCCGTGATGACGAACGAGACCGACGGCGCCGAAGAACGCCTCGAAAGCATCGAGCGCGCCGGGCGCCGCTCGGGCGACCTGGTACACCGCCTGCCCATGTTCGCGCACTACGCCAAGCAACTCGACAGCGACGTGGCCGACATGAAAAACATCGGCGGGCGCGAGGGCGGCTCCATCACGGCGGGCAAGTTCCTGGAGCACTTCGTCTCCTACCCGTGGATTCACGTGGACATCGCCGGGCCGGCCTTTATCCAGAAGGCCAAGCCCTACCGCCCGGCGGGGGGCACGGGCTTCGGCGTGCGGCTGCTCGTCGAATTCCTCCGCGACTACGCGCAGCCCAAGAAAAAGGGTAAGTAAGCACCTCCGGGTGCCTTTCCGACGGTTCGACCATGCGCTCGACGGCTGAAATACAGGCAGCGCTTGCCGCCCTCGCGCCC
>CBDUCD010000523.1:0-1937 GCA_965365535.1 uncultured Rhodothermales bacterium
CGATTTTTCCCCGGCGGGGGGATAACTTTCTGCTTTCTCGTTCGTAGAGCGGATTTACTTCAACCCGCAACCCCGCTTCAGATGGACTCCCAGCAGATTCTTCGCGCGCTCGTCGTGGTGGTCGTGCTCATGGGCGCGGTGCTGCTGCTCGGCGTGCTGTTGCACCTGGCGCTGCCGCTGCTCGGCATCGTCTTCAAGGTGCTGCTCATCCTGCTGCTCGTGGCCATCGTGCTGCGCCTGGCGGGCCTCGTGCGCGAGCGGCGATAGCGCAAAGCTCCATCCCGGCGTTTCTGGCGCCGCGCCTCTTTCGGAGAGCGCGGCGCTTTTTTGTGGCACCGGGCGCCCGCGTGGTAGTTTGTGCCCGCCAAACGCAACCCATCCCCCATGAAAACCGCCCCCGAGGTGCAGGAGCAGGAAGGCTACGCCCTCTGCATCACGTCCGAGACCAACGCGCTGCGCCGCGTCATCGTCCACACGCCCGGCGCCGAGATGAACATGGTCTCGCCCGAGACGCGCATGGACCTGTTGTTCGACGACATCCTGTTCGTCGGGCAGGCGCGGCAGGAGCACCTGCTCATGTGCAGCGTGCTCGAGAAAATCATCGGGCAGCCCGAGGGCGTGCTTCAGATGGGCGACCTCCTGCGCGACGTGTTCCACATCGAAGCGGCGCGCGAGGCGTTCGTGGACGGGCTGTGCCAGGTGTCGGCGCACCGCAACCTGCACGCCTTCCGCGACAAGCTGCTGCGCCTCTCGCCCGAAGAACTCCACACGTTTGCCCTCACGGGCCGCGCCCTGCTGCCCGTCAACGAGGAGCCCGTGCCCAACCTGCTGTTCACGCGCGACGTGGCGGCGGTCGCGGGCGAATACGTGATCCTGTCGCACCCGGCCACGTCGGCGCGGGCGCGTGAGGGCGTCATCACGGGCGTGGTGCTGCGCCACCACCCGCAGTTTGCGGCCATCCACGACCACATCATCGAGCTGCCCGAGGGCGTCACGTTCGAGGGCGGCGACTTCATCATGGCCGCGCCGCGCGTGGCCCTCGTCGGGCATTCGGAGCGCACGTCGTTTTCGGGCGTCATGGCCATCGCCCAGGCGCTTTTCGCCCGCGACGTGGTGGACCACGTGCTGATGGTGGATTTGCCCAAGCAGCGCTCGTGTATGCACCTCGACACCGTTTTCAACTTCGTGACGGACAGCGAGTGCATCGTCTTTCCGCCCCTTTTCAGCGGCGACGGGCCGGGCAACATCGTCCACTTCACGCCCAGCGACGCGCCGGGGCGCTTTTACAGCCACATCCGCCCCAACCTCAAAGACGCCCTCGAAGAGCTGACGGGGCGCACGCTGACGTTTATCCCCTGCGGCGGCAACGACCCCCTTTCGCAGCGGCGCGAGCAGTGGACGGACGGCGCCAACTTTTTCGCCCTCGCGCCGGGCGTGGTGATGGGCTACGAGCGCAACCGGCAGACCTTCGAGATGCTGCAACGCACTGGCTACCGCGTGGTGACGGCGGAGGGTTTTCTGGCCTACCACGAGGAAAGCGACTACGCCCACGGCGAGAAAATCGCCATCAAGATGGGCGGCACGGAGCTGTCGCGCGGGCGCGGCGGCCCCCGCTGCATGACGCTTCCCCTCCAGCGCGAAGCCTGACGGGCCTTTTCAGGAAACGCCAGCGCCCGGCCTCTTTGCCACGAGCCGGGCGCTTTTCGTTTAGATCAGCCCCGAAAAATCAGCCGCAGCCGCTCGACGTGCCGGACGGGATTTACGGGAGCGGCCTGGCACGCAGCTGCTTCTCGTCGAGCACGAAGAACCACCCTTCTGTGGAGGGCAGGCCGTTCACGGCGTCCACGATGCGTCTGATGTAGGTCGCTTTGTCGCGCGGTTGCATACGGATCAGCAGGACACCCGCTTGTACCGACGTGCCCTGTTTGTACGCCATT
>CBDUCD010000524.1:0-1917 GCA_965365535.1 uncultured Rhodothermales bacterium
ACGCGCCGGCTTACACGCGCCACCCCGTCACCCCGCCCCGCGACCCCATCGGCCCGGCGACGCCGCCCGAGCGGGTGGGCCGCGACGCCCCGCCCGCCCCCATCCGGCTGGGCGGCCCGGCGCCGGCCACACCTGCCGACTACAAGCCCACCTCGCGCCCCGACGCGGGCCTGCCGCCGGGCCACCTGCACGGGCGGCTGGAGCCGCAGATGGACGACCCCGCCGGCGATACGCCGCCCGAAATGGAGTTTCTGGCGGCGCTGCCCGCGCCCGACGCCCCGCCCGTCCGCCCGGACCCGTCGCCGCGCGCGCCGCTCGCCGGAGGGACCTTCAGCGCGCCGCCGCCTCCGCCCGACGTGTTCGGCGGCGCGCCGTCCGAGCGCCCCGCCTCGCCCGAGCCCGCGTCGGCAGCCGAGGGCCTCGACCTCGACGCCCTTATCGAACAGCTCAACACGCAGCCCCGCATCCGCCCCCGCGCCGACGCCGAACGCATCCCCCCGCCCGACCTCGACGACGACATCGAGGACATGGTGTCGGAAACCCTCGCCCGCATTTATGCCACGCAGGGCCAGTTCGACGAGGCGGCGCGCATCTACGAACTGCTGGCGGCCCAGCAGCCCGAGCAGCGGGACACCTTTCTCCGCGAAGCCGCCCGGATGCGCGGGCAGGCCGGCGACACGTGAACCCGCTGCGCCGCCTGCTCGATATGCCCGCGCGCACCGTTGCCGGGCTGATGAGCGGCACGTCGCTCGACGGCGTGGACGTGGCCATTGCCCGCCTCAGCGGGTCGGGGCGGGCAATGGAAATCCACGTGCTCGCCTCCCACTTCGCGCCCTACCCCACCGCGCTCCGCGATCTCGTGCTCGCCAACTCGTCGCCCGCCACGTCCGACGTGCGGAGCCTGTCGAACCTCAACGCGCGCCTGGCCGGCGTCTATGCCGGCGCCGTGCGCGACGCCCTCGCGGGCGCGGGCATGGGCGTGGCCGACCTCGACCTCGTCGGCCTGCACGGGCAGACCGTGCAGCACGTGCCCGATGCCGAGGCGTGCGCCGGCGCCCCCGTCACCTCGACGCTTCAGATTGGCGACCCGTCGGTCCTGGCGAAACTGCTGGGCGTGCCCGTCGTCGGCGATTTCCGCGTGGGCGACATGGCGCTGGGCGGCCAGGGCGCGCCTCTCGTGCCCTACTTCGACTTTGTCCGCTTTGCCGATGCTGCCGAGACGCGCGGCCTGCTCAACCTGGGCGGCATCGCCAACCTTACCGTGCTGCCCGCCGGGGGCGACGCGGCAGGCGTGTACGCCTTCGACACCGGCCCCGCCAACATGCTGATTGATGCCCTCGCGCAGCGCTTTTTCGGCGTCCCCTACGACCGCGACGGCGCCCTGGCCGCTGGCGGCAAGGTGCGGCCCGACTGGCTCGACCGGCTGCTCGACGACGACTACCTCCGCCGCCCGCCGCCCAAGTCCACGGGGCGCGAAAAGTACAGCGCGGCCTTTGTGGCGGAGCTGGCCGCGTGGGCCGCGCCGGGCGCGGAGCGCGACCTCATCGCCACGGCCACGGCATTCACGGCACACAGCGTCCGCGACGCCTACCGGCGGTTCGTGGCGCCGCGCCACCCCCTCGACGTGCTCATTCCGTCGGGCGGCGGGCAGCGCAACCCCATCCTGATGCACCTGCTGGGCGAGCTTTTCGCGCCCGTCCCCGTGCGCCCCGTCGAGGCGTACGGCGTCGAGAGCGACACGAAAGAGGCGCTGTGCTTTGCCGTCCTCGCCCACGAAACCCTCAACGGCGTGCCCACCAACCTGCCCGGCGCCACGGGCGCGCGGGCGCCGACGGTGCTGGGCAAAATCTGCCTGTAGTTGGATTTTGTGCGGAGCGGGTGCCGGGCCAGCCGTGGCGCGTTGACCTCGCTTTACAC
>CBDUCD010000525.1:0-1913 GCA_965365535.1 uncultured Rhodothermales bacterium
CGCTTGATCTCGCTGATGTTGATCTGGATGTCCTTGCCGGTGAACTTTTTCAGCTCCTCGCGCAGCTTCTCCACTTCCGTGCCGCCGCGCCCGATCACGACGCCGGGGCGCGACGTGTGGAGCGTGAGGATGATGCGCTTGGGCGTGCGCTCGATGACGACGCGCGCCAGGCCCGCCCGCTTGAGGCGCGCGCCGAGGTACTTGCGGATCTCGTCGTCCTCGACGAGCTTCGCCGGCAAATCCTTTTCTGCGTACCAGCTGGAGTCCCAGCCGCGAATCACGCCAAGGCGAAAGCCGACGGGGTGTGTTTTCTGACCCACTGTAGGTTCGTGTTTTCGTTAATAGGAGGCGTGACGCTCAGGCCTGCTCGGCGCGCGAGGCCACCACGACGGTGACGTGGCTCGTGCGCTTGAGGATGGGCAGGGCGCGGCCGCGCGGCGCGCTCTGGAACCGCTTGAAAACCGGCCCCTCGTCCACCCGGATTTCGCGCACGACGAGGTCGTCCTCGTGGATGCGCTCGTCCTTGTTCTGATCTACGAGGTTGTGGTAGGCCGACCGGATGGTCAGCTCGATAGGGCGCGTGGCCCGGTGCGGCATGAACTGCAAAATGCTCAGCGCCTCCGGGACGCCCTTGCCGCGTACCAGGTTGGCAACCGTGCGCATCTTGATGGCCGAGCCGCGAATGTGCTTGCGTACCGCTCTTGCTTCCATTGTTGTATGGGTCATTGGTCGGTGGTCATTTGTCATTTGTCACTGGCCTACCAAATGACCAATGACAGGTGACCAGACGCTATTTCTTGCCGCGCTTGTCTTTCCGGTCTCCCGAGTGCCCGCGAAACGTGCGCGTGGGCGAAAACTCGCCCAGCTTGTGGCCCACCATGTTCTCCGTCACATAAACGGGGATGAACTGCTTGCCGTTGTGGACGGCAAAGGTGTGGCCCACGAACTCGGGCGTGATGACGGAAGCGCGGCTCCAGGTCTTGACGACCTTCTTCTTGTTCTCGGTGTTGAGCTCGTCCACCTTCCGCTGCAGCTTGAAGTGGATGAAGGGGCCTTTTTTGAGCGAACGTGCCATAAGTGGTGTCGGTGTTCGGAGCGCGGATTGCGGATTTCAGAGCGCGTCCGAAATCCCACATCCGAAACAGATTATTTCTTGCCTCGGCGGCGGACGATGTACTTGTTGGACGGCTTGCTCTTTTTGCGCGTCTTGAAGCCCTTAGCGATCTGGCCCCACGGCGAGCGCGGATGCCCGCCCGACGCCTTGCCTTCGCCACCGCCCATGGGGTGATCCACGGGGTTCATCACCACGCCACGCACCTTCGGGCGGATGCCGCGCCAGCGGTTGCGGCCGGCCTTGCCCTGCTCGATGTTCATGTGGTCGGGGTTGCTCGTCGTGCCAATCGTCGCCATGCAGCCGACGGGCACGAGCCGCACTTCGCCCGAGGGCAGGCGCAGCGAGGCAAACTTGCCCTCGCGGGCCGTGAGCTGGGCGTACGTGCCCGCCGAGCGGGCCATCTGCGCGCCCTTGCCCGGCTTCATCTCGATGGCGTGCACGAAAGCGCCCAGCGGGATGCCCGAAAGCGGCAGGCAGTTGCCCGCCTCGGGCGGCGAGCCCGCGCCGCTGACGACGGTCTGGCCCACGCGCACCTCGTTGGGGGCGATGATGTAGCGCTTCTCGCCGTCGGCATACACCAGCAGCGCGATGCGCGACGACCGGTTGGGGTCGTACTCGATGGCGGCGACTTTGGCGGGGATGCCCTGCTTGTCGCGCTTGAAGTCGATGATGCGGTAGCGGCGCTTGTGGCCGCCGCCCTGGTGGCGCGTCGTGATGCGGCCGTTGTTGTTGCGGCCGCCCTTGCGCGTGACGGGGGCGAGCAGCGCTTTCTCGGGCTCCGACTTGGTGATGCTGTCGA
>CBDUCD010000526.1:0-1913 GCA_965365535.1 uncultured Rhodothermales bacterium
GTGTAGCGCAATCCGGCGTAGAGGTGGCGCGTGGCGGCGGGGAAAAAGGCGTCGGGGGCGGTGCCGTAGAGCAGCACCTTCGCGTCGAGCACGTTGTTGACGTCGAGCGAAAGGGTAATCAGGCCGCGCGGCACGGGCAGGCTGTACTGCGCCGATGCATCCACGAGCACGTAGGGATCGACGACGAACGCCGCGTCGGTGCTGCCGCTGTTGTCCACGTGGATGCGGCCCGTGCCGTGGGCGCCCAGCCGCGCGCCCCACGCGCCCCGGCGGTAGCGCAGCGCCGCGTTGAAGGTCTGCGCGGGAAAACCGGCGATGGCGTTGCCCTTCCGGTCGCGGGCGGCGACGTTTCCATCGCCGTCGTATTCGTACTCGGTGAAACGCGCGAAAACGTCGCGGCTGAACGTCGCGTTGCCCTCCACGTCGAGGCCGGGCGCGACGCGCGCGACGCCTTCGAGTTCGAGGCCCACGTGGCGCGTCCTGTCGGCGTTGCCCGTCCGGGGCACGCCGTAGAGGTCGAGGCCGCCCGAGGGCACGATTTCGTCGCGGAAAAAGAGGCCGTAGAGGGTCAGGCCCAGCCGGGCGCGGCGCCGTTCGAGGGCGGCGCCCAGCTCGGCACTCGTGCCCCGCTCGGGTTTCACGAAAGGCCGCGTGTAGTCGAGCGTGCCATCGGTGCGGCGGCGGAACTGGGGCTGCGCGCCCGCGCCCGCCTCGTCGGCATCGTACAAATCCTTCAGGCGCGGCTCGCGCTGCCCATAAGCGAGGCTGGCGTACAGCCGGAAGGGTTCTTCGGGGAAAAGCGTCACGCCCACACGCGGGTTGACGAGGGTGAAAGGCGTCGTGAAGTGCTGCCCGAAAAAGGCGTCGTCGTAAAAGCGGTACTGCTGGCGGCCCACCTGCACGTCGGCCTGGACGGCGAGGCGCGGCGCGGGGCGGGCCAGCAGGCTGGCATACGCGGCGGCAATGGTTTTCTCGCCCCGGTACGCGTACACGCGCGCGTCTGCCCCGCTGCCGACGACGCCGGGCGGCAGCGCTGCCGCCTCTTGCACGCGGCCCCAGTGCAGCGACCGGTTGAGGCGCAGCTCGCCGCCCAGCGTCAGCCGCGTCGCGCCCCGCTCGAACGTGGCGCGGGGCAGGTAGCCCACGTGCGCCTGCTCGACGTACGCCCGGAACTGGACAGCCGGGTCGGCGAGGACTTCGTACAGCGGCTGCTGCCGCTCGTCGGGCGTCAGCCCCGCAAAGTCCGGGGGCAGCCGCAGGTAGTCTGCCGACCGCCACGACGCGTCGAAGTCGAAGTAGCCCCGGGCTGCCGTCCCGAAAAGCGTCTGGTTCAGCGTCCAACCCCTTCCAGGCGTCCACTCGTGGAGGATTTCGAGGTGCGGCTGCTGGAAGCGCTCCACGTCGCGCGTGGCGGCGGCGTAGTTGCCGCGCCGCAGCGAATCGCTGGCGTTGTCACCCTTGGCGATGCCGTAGTACGCGAGGGCGTCGTGCTGGGGGCCGCCGTAGAGTTGCACCGTCAGCCGCGACTGGTCGCCGTAGCGCGTCGCGCCCGCGAAAAAGCGCGTAAACGCCGCCCACGACCAGTCGCGGTAGCCGTCCGAGCGGACGCGGCTGAAGCGCCCGAAGCCCACCCACCGCCCGCCGACGAGGCCGGTGTTGGCCTGGGCCGTGAGGCGGTACGTGCCAAAGGCGCCGTAGCCCGTCTCCAGCAGCGCCGAGGGCAGGGGCGCGTAAGGGTCGGCGACGATGTTGATGGCGCCCGCGATGGCAGCCGAGCCGTACGCCGCCGTGCCCGCGCCGCGCTGCACCTGGATGTCGGTGATGGCGCCCTGCAAGTCGAAAAAGTTGATCCAGTACACGGACAGGTCTTCGGGGTCGTTCTGCGGGATGCCGTTGATGGAGACGGCCACGCG
>CBDUCD010000527.1:0-1898 GCA_965365535.1 uncultured Rhodothermales bacterium
CGTACCCGCTCGTGCCCATCGAGCTGCAAAAGGACGTGGTGCGCATCCGCAATTTCTACCACCTCAACGGCTTTCTCAAGGCCGACATTGACTACCCGGCCTCCCAGCTCGACACGAGCCGCAACAGCATCCGCGTCATTTTCAGCGTGGACGAGGGGCCGCCGCTCATCATCGACTCCGTGGCCTACCGGACGCCCGAGGGCGAGCGCGTGGCCACGCGCTTCGGGGCGCGCAACAGCCGGCGGTGGCAGCGTTTCCGCGCCCAGAGCCCCATCCGCGAGGGCGAGCGCTTTACGTCCACCAACTTTGCCCTTGCCAAGGGCAGCACCCTCGACTGGGTGCGCAACCGGGGCTACGCCTTTGTGACGCTGGACGCCGACTCCCTCATCGACGCCGAAAACGACCGCGCCCGCCTGACGATGACCGTGGACCCGGGGCCGTACACCGTCGTGGATTCGATCCTGATCGAGGGCAACACGTCGGTGCCGGACAATGTGGTGCGGCGCGAGCTGCCCCTCGAAGTGGGCAAGCCGTTTTCGCAGAAGCGCCTCGTCGAGGGGCAGCGCGAGCTGTTCGGCCTCGACCTGTTCCGCGTGGCCGTGGCCGACGTGCCCGAGCAGCCGCGCGACAGCACCGTCACCGTGCGCTACACCGTCCGCGAGGCCAACCTGCGGCTGGTGCGCGCCCAGACGGGCTACGGCCTCGACGACGGCATCGTGCTGGAGCCGTCGTGGACGCACCGCAACTTTCTGGGCGGGGCGCGCAAGTTCACCGTCAGCGGCGAGTACCGGAGCGGGCTGGGCGCCCGGCCCGGCGGCTCGTTCGAGCCCATCACGCGCGTGGGTGCGACGGTCTCGCTCCGGCAACCCTACCTGTTCAACCGCCGCACGTCGGGCATCTTCTCGACGTTCTACATCCGCGAGGAAAACCCCAACCTGCGCTCGTACTACCAGGAGGGCGGCGCCACGGCCACGGCGCTCTACGAGTTCGCGCCCTTCCGCAACCTCAGCCTGGCCTACACCTTTGCCCGCGCCTTTCCCCTCCGCCCCGACGCCGGGCTGGGCAGCGGCATCTACAACCGCAGCGTCGTTTCGGCGAGTGCCACGCTGGGCAAGGTGGACGACTACCTCAACCCCAAGCGCGGCACGCTATTCCGCCCACTTGTCGAGGAGTCGGGCACGCTGATTCCGTCGGGCGTCGAGTACCGCAAGGTGGCCCTCGAAGGCGTCCGCTACCAGCCCCTCACGCAGCGCGTCAGCTTTGCCGGGCGCCTGTTCGCCGGGCGGCTCTGGCCCACGGGCGGCAGCAAAAACCAGGACGACCCCATCGTGGAGCAGCGCTTCGACCGCATCCGCTTCGTGGCCGGCGGCGCGAGTGACGTGCGCGGCTGGGGACTCGAACAGCTCGGCCCCCGCATCCTGCGCGCCGACTCCATCTTCACGCCCGTTGGCGGCACCACGGGCGGCGCGCCCGAGGCCGTCACGCTCGACCAGGGCTCCATCGCGTACGAGGCCGTGGGCGGGCTGGCCAAGATCGCGGGCAACCTCGAACTGCGGCTGCCTTTCCCATCGCTGCCTTTCCTCAAACTCGGCCCCGAGTGGGCGACGGCCGTTTTTCTCGACTTCGGGCAGATTACCGAGGGCACCCTCAACCCCAGCAGCCTGCGCTTTGGCACGGGCGGCGGCATCCGCTACGAGACGCCCATCGGCTACGTCCGCTTCGACCTGGGCTACAAAATCAACCCGTCCACCTTCGACCTGTATTCGCCCGAGGGCTACTACTGCTACGTGAACGATATCGCGGAGGGCGACGCGTGCAACGCGGTGACGGGCAGCAAGGGCGGCAAAAGCTGGACGCGCCGGTTGCAGCCGCACATCAGCATCGGGCAGGCGTTCTGA
>CBDUCD010000528.1:0-1896 GCA_965365535.1 uncultured Rhodothermales bacterium
TCACCCCAGCATCCCCACGATGCCCGCGCGGATCATGGCAACCGAGATGGCGGCCAGAAACAGGCTCGCCACCTTCGCGATGGCCTTCGACGTGTTGGCGCCCAGCTTGCGCATCACCACGGGGCCGCCCAGAAACAGCGTCAGCACGAGCAAAAGGTTGAGCGTCAGCGCAGCCAGCGTGACGGGGTAGCCGTAGTTCTGCTCCGACACGATGATGGTGGTGATGGCCGCCGGCCCGATGACGAGCGGGATGCCCAGCGGCACGATGCCCACGTCCTGCCCCGCCTCGTGCTCGGGCGCCCGCCGCTTGAGGTCGCTGAACAGCAGGTCCGAAATCGAGAGCACCAGCAGAATCAGGCCGCCGCCCACCCGCAGGTCGTTGACGGTGATGCCCAGCGTGCGGAAAATGTACTCGCCCGCGAACAGGATGAGGACGGCTACCCCGAAGGCCGCGACGACGGCCTGGATGGCCAGCCGCCGCCGCTGCCGCCCCGTCATGCCTTCCGAGAGCCCGATGAAAAGCGGCAAGATGCCGACGACGTTGACGGCGACGAAAAGGGGCAGAAACGCCTGGGGGAAGTCGTGGAGAAACTGGTCGAAACGCATGGCAGAGGGCGGGCGCGCGGGCGTCCGGTGGAGGGGGGCAACTTTTTGGGGGCTGCCGGTTCTGGCAGGCGCGGCAGCGGGCCGCCCCAAACGCCCCGCTGCCGCACTTTTTGCCGCCCTCAGACGCCCAACGCCTGCTGCCCGTGCCCCCTGCCGCGCGAATTCTCCCCATCGTCTTGCTCGCCCTGGCCGCCTGCAACCCGCCGCGCGTGCGCGAGGGCGAGGTGGTCGTCGCCGAGGGCACGCTGCCCGTCTCCTTCGAGGCCGTCGCCGACGGCGCCACGGCGCGGCTCGACACCCTTTTCGAGGCTGCCGTGACGGGCAGCGCGGCGTGGGACACGCTCCGGCCCCGCCTCCACTTCCGCCGCCCGCCCGCTCCGGTAGATTTCGAGGGCGCCATGCTGCTCGTCGCTGCCGTCCGCACGCCGGCCAGCGGCTACGCCCTCCGCTTCGACAGCATCGAAGAAGAGGCCGACGGCGTGGTGGCCACCTACACCGTGTTCACCCCCGGAACGGACTGCTTTACCGACGCCATCCCGCAGCAGCCTTTCCAGGTCGTCCGCCTGCGCCGCTTCGACGTGCCCGTGCGTTTCAGGCGCCACGACGAGCCGCTGCGCTGCACGCTGGGCCGGTGGTAGGCGCTGCCAGGCGCCTGTTTTTAGAGAAGCTCCGGCCCCTGCCTTGAAAAGCGGAGGCGGGGCGCGGTAGATTCGCCGCGATGCGCCTCTGCACCCATATCGCCCGGCTTTTCGTGGTGTTTGCCGTCGTGGTAAGCTCGCAGGGGCTGCTGCTGGTGCAGGGCATGTTCAAGGTGAACCAGGAGCGCATCGCGCGGGTGCTGTGCGTCAACCGCGCCCGGCCCCAGCTGCACTGCGACGGCCACTGCTTTCTGCAGAAACGTATTCAGGAGGAGCAGCAGCGCCGCCAGCAGCAGCAGGCCGAGGGGCTGGAGGTTCTGCTGGGCGTGACGGCGCACGTAGCCACGCCGCCCACCGTGCCGCCGGCGCCCGTCGCGCCGCCTGCCGCCTGGCACGCCCCGTCTGCCCGCAACACCGGGCGGCCCGACAACGCCAGCGTGTTCCGCCCGCCGCGCCCCCTCGGAGAGGCCTGAACGCGGCCCCGGGACTTTTCTGGCGGCGCCCCGGGCAGAGGCGCGGCCTGCCTGTGCGGAAGCCATTTGCAGCCTGCTGGAAGCGGCGCGCCCGCCGTCACGCCGGTACCCAGGCCCCGCCGCGTTTCGCAGCGCGCACCACCCCTCGCGGTTACGACCACTTGCAGGTACGGTCGAAG
>CBDUCD010000529.1:0-1896 GCA_965365535.1 uncultured Rhodothermales bacterium
GCGGGCGCCCAGCCGCGTGCCTTTATCGGCACCCCCTACGTTTTCATAGACGCTGCCGAGCGCGCCGCCATTGCCGAGCGGTGGGGCGCGGGCACGCTGGGCGGGCTGGGGCGCGACATGGGCCTGGACCTGACCTACGCCGCGCCTGAGACGCGCCTCGAACTGTTCGTGCACAGCGGCGACGGGACGTTTTCGCGCGCGGGCGGCAACTACAGCGAGTCCATCACCGCGCCCAGCGTGGTGCGCGACGTGGACGAGACGGCCCTGGCCGTGACAGGCGCGGCGCGCTTTACGCCGTCCGCGCTGCCCGGCTTCGAGGTGGGCGGTTTTGCGGGCGTCAACGCTGCCGGCAACAGCCGCACCGAGCTTTCGGGCACGCGGCGCGGCTACGTCACCGGCGGCGCGCACCTCTACTGGGGCGCCGTGCCCGGCAGCCAGCCCGTGCGCCTCAAGCTCGACGCGCTGGGTATCGGCTACGAAAAAGTGGGAGGGTTCAGGCAGCAGGCCGTGGGCGTTTCCATGCTGGGCGCCGCCCGGGTGCTGCGGCATGGAGAAGCGTTTGCACGCGTCGAGCGGTTCTGGGCCGACACCGACGCCCACGCGGATGCCTACCTTACCGCCGGCCTCAGCTACAGCCTCAGCGCCGCGATGGGCCGCCCCTACCACCTTGCTCGCCTCACGTTGGCCTACATGGGCCGCGCCACCGCCGAGACGCGTGCTGCCGAGGACGCCCAACTGCTCGTGATCGAGGCGCAAATCGCTTTCTGACGCGCATGTACGTTCCCGCACACAACCGCCCCGGCGACCCCGACGTGCTCCGCGCGTTCGTGGCGGCGCACCCCTTCGCCACGCTCGTGAGCAGCGGCCCCGACGGCCCCGAGGCCACGCACGTCCCACTCGTGCCCCTTGCCCAGCCCGACGGCAGCCTCCGACTCGTCGGGCACCTGGCGCGGGCAAACGACCACTGGAAATACCTCGAAGCCGACCCGCGCGCGGTCGCCATTTTTCACGGGCCGCAGGCGTTCGTGTCGGCGGCGTGGTACAGCCCGCCCGGCGCCATCTCGACGTGGAACTACGCCGTCGTCCACGCGCGCGGAACGGCGCGCCTCGTCCACGATGCCGAAGCGCTGCACGCCCTCGTCGAGACCATGCGCGCCCACTTCGACCTGCCCGAAACGCGGGCGCTGCCCTACGAAAAACGGCTGCTCGGCGCCATCGTCGGCATCGAGATGGACGTGGCGCGGCTCGAAGGGCGCTTCAAGCTCGAACAGCGCGAAAGCGCCGAAAACCAGCAGCGCGTGCGGGAGATGCTGGCCCGGTCGGGCGGCGAGGCCGGGGCCGT
This sequence comes from uncultured Rhodothermales bacterium, assembly GCA_965365535.1. Lineage (GTDB taxonomy): Bacteria > Bacteroidota > Rhodothermia > Rhodothermales > BA12 > CBDUCD01. Next base: position 1,343 of record CBDUCD010000529.1, read on the forward strand.
CGCGGCGATGATGGCGCCGGCCCCAACGCAAAAAGGCGCGTAGCCGCAGGGCCACGCGCCTTCCGGGTGAGCATCTCGAAAAGGGGCCGCGTCAGGCGGTGCGCAGACCCTCTGTCACCAGCAGCGCCGCCGACACGGCGGTCATGAGCGTCGTCATGCGGATGTTATCTGAGGTCGGAAGCCAGACGCGCCCGCCGTCCGAAAAGTCCACCGCCGCGACGGAGTGCCCCTGCGCGCCGACCACGTACCCCGTCTGGTGCCACGCCTCGATGCCGCCTTCCGTCTGCCGCGTGCCGGCAACCTGGAAAAGCGTGTCGCCCTGCCGAAGCATCCCCATCACGCGGCTGCTGTTGCCTGCTTTGAGGGTCAGCGTCCACGCGTCGGCAGCGTCGCCGGGGGCCGTAAAGGTGCACTGGGTAAAATCCTCGCGTGCCGCGCGGGCACACGCCACGTTCCACAGATCCGTCGTGCCGAGATGCAGGGTAAAGCCGTAGTGCTCGGCATTCGAGGTCGGGGCGGAAGAAACGGCGGTGCCGCTGGGCTGCGGCGCGCCC
>CBDUCD010000530.1:0-1883 GCA_965365535.1 uncultured Rhodothermales bacterium
CGCTGCGCGAGATCGGGCAGGTGCTGAACCTGACCGAAGCGCGCATCTCGCAGATCATGGGCAAGACGCTGCTGAAGCTGCGCGCCGGCGTCGAGCGCGTGCGCGAACCCGGCCTCGCCGCCTGAATTTTTGGGGTGGTGGGGTGGCGAGGTGGTGGGTGGAAGGCGGGGGCCGTGCGACCAGCGGTGCCCCGGTGGGCGATGGTCGGGGCACACCGGACGTGGCGTGGTAGGGGCGCAATTCATTGCGCCCGCGCGCCGCCGGCACGTTTCCGCCGCCCCCTGCGCACCCGCTGGGTGGGGAGGCAGAAGGGGGAGGGCGCTTCCCAATCGGTGCACGTCAGGCCGCCAGGTGCTGCACGTAAAACGTGTAGAAAATAGGTTTACCGCGAAGAAAACGGGGCCGATAGGAAAGGCACGCCTGCAAAACGCCGGTGCCTCTCTCCTCAACCCCTCGTTCTCCATGAAAGCAGTATCCAACTTGCGCGTGTCGGTCAAAATCGGGGGCGCGTTTTTCGTCGTCGCCGCCATTGCCGCCGTTTCAGCCTTTATCAGCACGGGCAGCATCTACCGCGTTGATAACCAGTATTCGATGATGGAGCAGCAGATGACGCAGCCGCTCTCGACGCTGGCCGAGATGGCCAAGCTGTTGCAGCGCGAGCGCATCAACCTGCGCGACCTGATTTTGTCCGCCGACACGCCCGACGAGCAGGCCCGCTACCAACAAATCCTGGGCACCATCCGCGCGCAGATAGACAGCCTGGGCGGGGTGTTTGAAACCAGCGTCTCGTCGGACGCGGCGCGCGTGGCTTTTGGCGCGTTCCGGGAATCGTACGCGGCTTTTGGCCCGCAGGGCCGCGCCATCGAAGACGCCGCCGTCGCCGGCGACGCGGCAGGCGCCGAAATGCTGCTGCGCGGCCCCGCCCTCGACGCGGTAAAGCAGGTGGAGGCCAACCTCGACACCCTCATCACCATCAAAGAGCGCGAAGCCGACCAGCTTTCCGAGGAAACCTCCCTCGTCACCGCCCGCGCCATCAAAGGGTCGCTGTACGTGCTGCTGCTCAGCGTTGCCGTGGCCGCCGTGCTGAGCTACGTGCTGGGGCGCCTCATCGCGCGGCCCGTCAAAAAGCTGGAAAGGGCCGCCCAGCGCGTGGCCGAAGGCGACCTGACGGCAACGGTCGAGATGGCGCGCCGGGACGAGCTGGGCCGCCTGGCCGCCGGCTTCAACGCGATGGTCGAAAGCATCGGGCACGCGCTGGCGCAGGCCGAGGCCAGCCGGCAGGCCGCCAGCGACGCCCTGGGCGAGGCCGACGCCGCCCGCAGCGCCGCCGAGGCGCAGCGCGCCTGCCTGTCGGCCCACGTGGACGAGATGCTGGCCCAGATGCAGCGCTTTGCCAGCGGCGACCTGACGGCTTCGCTTCCCGTCGAAGACGACGACGAGATCGGGCGCCTGTTCGGCGGCTTCAACAGCGCCCTCGCCAACGTGCGCGCCACGCTGCGCGAGGTTGCCGGCGCCGTCGCCGAAACCGCCGCGTCCGCCACGCAGATCAGCACCGCCACCGACGGGCTGGCCGCCGCCACGCAGGAGCAGAGCGCGCAGACCGCCGAGGTAGCCGCCGCCGTCGAGCAGATGGTGCGCACGATTGTCGAAAACGCCCAGAACGCCGCCCAGACCGCCGACGCCGCCCGCGACGGGGGCCGCGTGGCCCGCGACGGCGGGCGCGTGGTGGCCGAGACGGTCGAGAAAATGCGCCGCATCGCCGGCGTCGTGCAGGACTCGGCGCAGCACGTCGAGCAGCTCGGGCGCTCGGGTCAGCAGATCGGCGAGATCATCGAAGTGATCGGCGAAATCGCGGGCCAGACGAACCTGCTGGCCCTCAATGC
>CBDUCD010000531.1:0-1876 GCA_965365535.1 uncultured Rhodothermales bacterium
AGCCTCGTGCCGCACGTGATCCTGACGGGCCTGCCCTGGTTTCTCGCGCCGCGCCACAACCGCCGCACGCTGGGCGCAGTCAACGGGCAGTGCTGGATGATCTCGGCGGCGCTGTACCGCCTGCACGAGCCGCACGACGCGGTGCGCGACCGGGTGCTGGAGGACGTGGAGATCGGGCGCTACCTGCGCACGCGCGGCGTGGTGAGCTACCTCGTGGACGTGCAGCGGGAGGTGGCGGTACACATGTACCGTGACCTGGCCGACGCCTGGCGCGGGTTTCGCAAGAACGCCTACCTCATGCTCGGCGGCACGCCGCGCTCGTTCGCCGTGCTCTGGCCCGTGTACCTCCTCGTGACGGTACTCGCCCCGCTCTTCTCGCCGTGGTTCCTGTTGAGCATCTACGGATTGAAGGCCGTCACCGACCGAGTGTCGCGCTTTTCGCCGGGCGTCACCCTGTTTGCGCCGCTCTCGTTCGCGCTCGGCGCGCTCATCCAGCTCGACTCGGCCCTGGCGCACCTCTTCCGGCGCGTCGAGTGGAAGGGGCGACGGCTGTAAGAAGCGGCCTGGCACGGCAGCTGTAGGCCGTGCGTGCGGCCTGCCGGCCCATCGGGATCCGCCGGTTTCGCGCACGCGAAGGGCAGCGTATTTTGCCCATCTACCTACCGGACGCCCCTGGCTATGCGCTTCGCCCTCATCCTCGCCCTGGTGATCGCCGTCGTGGCGGTCGTGTTCGCCCTTCAGAACCCAGCTGAGATCCCGGTTCGGCTCGGACCATACGTCATCACCGGCTCGACGGCCATCGTACTCCTGACGACGTTTGCCGTCGGTGCGCTGGTGGGCATCCTGGCGGCAGCGCCCGGCGGCTGGGCCGCCCGCCGCCGCGCCCGCAAGCTGGAAAAGGAGTTGCACGCTCCCACGACCACCACCGTCGTCACGCCGCCGCCGCCCGCCGCGCGGACGGTTGAACGCGACCCCTACACGGAGCGCTTCGGGTCGCCGCCGCACCAGGTCTGATGCTCGGCCTTCCCAGCCCCGGCTCGCTCACGCGGCGGCTCCTCCGGCACGGCGGCAAAAAGCGCGGCCTGGCCCCCGGCTCGGTCGTGCACGTGGGCCCCGACCGCAGCCACGACGTGCGCCTGTCCGTCGTGCACTACAGCGCCGCGTCGCTCGAATCGCGCCCGCTTTCGGGCGTGGAGGAGGCCATCGCGCTCAAGGACGCGCCGGGCATGAAGTGGATCACCATCGACGGCGTCCACGATGCGGGCGTGATCGAGGCGCTGGGCAGCGGCTTCGGGCTCCACGGACTCGTGCAGGAGGACATCGCCAACACGACGCAGCGGCCCAAGTGCGACCCCTTCGAGCCGTACGTGTACCTCGTGCTGCCCATGCTCACCTTCGACGTGCACGCCCTCACGCTGCGCGCCGAGCAGGTGAGCCTCGTCGTCGGGCCGGACTGGGTGCTGAGCTTTCTCGAAGACCCCGGCGACGTGTTCGACCCCGTCCGCGACCGCCTCCGCACGGGCCACGGGCGCAGCCGCGCCCTCGGCGCCGACTACCTCGCCTATGCCCTCGTGGACGTTATCGTGGACGGCTACTTTGCCGCCCTCGAAGGACTCGGCGACGTCATCGAAAAGCTCGAAGCCGACGTGCTGGCCGACCCGAGCGTCGAGACGCAGCAGCGCCTGCTGGGGCTGCGCCGCGAGCTCATCTTCATGCGCCGCGCCGCCTGGCCCGTCCGCGAGCTGCTGACGCAGATAGACCGCTCCGAGTCGCCCATCATCCAGGACGACACGCGCCCCTTTTTCCGCGACACCTACGACCACGCCGTGCAGGTGCTGGACGTGGTCGAGTCCATGCGCGACCTGATGAGCAGCCT
>CBDUCD010000532.1:0-1873 GCA_965365535.1 uncultured Rhodothermales bacterium
TCCCCATCATGACGGCCATGGCGGGCAACGCGGCCATCCAGAGCGCGGCCATCACCGTCCAGGGCCTGTCGAGCGGGCGCCTGCTCGTGGGCGACGCCTTCCGGCGCGTGTTCAAGGAGACGACCGTAGCGCTGCTCAACGGCATGGCCCTTTCGAGCCTGCTGTGCGGCATCGTGTGGGCGTTCGGGCTGGGCGGCCCCGACACGCTGCGGCTGGCGCTCGTGTCGGCGCTGTCGCTCTTTATCGTCATCATCCTCGCCACCACGAATGGCGCCCTCATCCCCGTCGTGCTGAGCAAGCTGGGCGTGGACCCCGCCGTTTCGATGGGGCCGTTCGTGACGACGGCCAACGACATTCTGGGGCTGAGCATCTATTTCGGCATCACGACGGCGCTGTTTCTGCGCTGACGGGCGCGTGCGCTTTCGTCGAACGGGGCGGGCCGGTGCGGGGCCGTGCGTAGTTTCTGCGCCCCCGTCCACCGCCGCGATGAAAGCCTACCTCGACCAAGAACTCCGCGCCGCGCTCGGCGAACTGGGCGTGCCGCCCGACTTTGCGCCCGACTTCGAGACGCCCGCCAACCCCGACCACGGCGACGTGTCCACGAACGCGGCCCTGCAACTGGCCCGCGTGCTGCGCCGCGCCCCCCGCGCCATTGCCGACGAGCTGGCCGAGCGGCTGCGCGCCCGCCTCGACCCCGACCGCATCGCCGCCGTCGAGGTGGCCGGGCCGGGCTTTCTCAACTTCCGCTTTTCGGACCGCTATCTCGCCCGCGCCCTCGCCGACCTCCGGGCCGCGGGCGCCCGTTTCGGGCGCACGGAAACAGGGCAGGGGCAGCGCGTCGTCGTCGAGTTCGTGTCGGCCAACCCGACCGGCCCGCTCACCGTCGGCCACGGGCGCAACGCCGTGCTGGGCGACACCGTGGCGAGCCTGCTCGAATGGGCGGGCTACCGCGTCACGCGCGAGTACTATTTCAACGACGCCGGGCGGCAGATGCGCGTGCTCGGGCAAAGCGTGAAGGCGCGCTACGACGCCCTCGTCAACCCCGCGATGCCGACGAAGACGATTGCCGTGGGCGAGGGCGAGACGGTTGAGGTGCCCGAAACCTTTCCCGACGACGGCTACCTGGGCGGCTACATCCAGGACATCGCGCGCGACCTTTTCGACAGGCACGGCGCCGCGCTCGAAAACGCCGGCAGCGAGGAGCCGTTCAAAAAAGCCGCCCAGGACGCCATCTTCGCCGACATCGAAGCGTCGCTGGCACGGCTGGGCGTGGTGATGGACACGCACTTCAACGAGCACACCCTTTACGAAAACGGCGCCATCGCCAGCGTCATCGAAGGGTTGCGCGAAAAGGGATTCATCGCCGAGCGCGACGGCGCCATCTGGTTTCTCACCTCGAAGATGGGCAAAATGGGGTCGGACGGCGCGCCCGCCGACACCGTCCTCGTCAAGTCGTCGGGCGAGCCCACGTACCGCCTGCCCGACATCGCCTACCACATCGACAAGTTCAGGCGCGGCTTCGACCTGGCCGTGGACGTCTTCGGCGCCGACCACATCGCCACGTACCCCGACGTGCTGCGCGGGCTGGAGGTGCTGGGCTACGACCCCCGAAAGGTGGACGTGGTCATCTACCAGTTCGTGACGCTCGTGCGCGGCGGCGCGCCCGTCAAGATGAGCACGCGCAAGGCCAACTACGTCACCCTCGACGAACTCATGGACGAGGTGGGGGTGGACGTGACGCGCTTTTTCTTCCTGATGCGGGCGCCCGGCACCCACCTCGAATTCGACCTCGACCTGGCGAAGGAGGCCAGCGACAAAAACCCCGTTTTCTACCTCCAGTACGCCCACGCGCGCATCTGCTCCATTCTGCGCA
>CBDUCD010000533.1:0-1865 GCA_965365535.1 uncultured Rhodothermales bacterium
GCAGGCGCGGATTGTTTCCATCAGCCGCCGCCCACCATGAACACGGCGTTGGCGAAAAGCAGCTTGCCGCCTTCCCAGAAGCCCCGGAAAAGCGGGTTGTCGATGAGGTACACCACGTGGCCGCGCCCCACGTCCTCGACGCCGTAGAGGAGGGCGTCGTCCAGCCGGGCGCGGGCGCGCCGGCCTACGAAGCCGCTCCGCCGCGCCTCCCCGCGCACGACGCCCACGTTCCAGCCCCGCTCGAGAAAGGCATACGCGGCGTCCGAGCGGACGAGGGCAAAAGCGTGGTCGCCGTAGCCGTAGGCGAGCGGGTGCGTGGGGTCGAGGCGCACGCGGTAGATGGCGCCCGGCACCTCGTCCGAAAGGCTGCGGCGGACGCGGCTGCCGTAGGGCTGGAGGCGCGCTTCGAGCGAGTCGGCGCCCTCGTCGTCCGCGTCTTTTTTGGCCCGCAGGCCGAAGCCACCTTTGCCCGCCAGAAAGCGCGCCGCGCCTTCGAGGGCGACGAGGCGTCCGCCGCCTTCCACCCAGCTGCGCACGTCGCCCAGCGCCCGCTCGTCCAGCACGCGGCCGTACTGGCCCGAGGGCAGCACGAGCACGTCGAAGCGGGCCAGCAGGGCGGCGTCGAGTTCGTCGGCGCGCGCGACCGTCGCGGGGTACTGGAGCTGCTGCTCGAAAAAGTGCCACACCTCGCCAAACCCCAGCGACGACACGTTCTCGCCCACGAGCACGAGTACGCGCGGCGCCTTGAGAAACGCGACCGACGCGGCGCCCAGGTCGGCGCCACTCGTCACGTACCCGCTCGACAGGGCGTAGAGGGGCACGCCCTCCTGCCGGGCCGCGTCGCGCACCTTTTCGTCGAACCCGTCGCCGCCGTTGCCTGTCCGCGTGGCGATGAGGGCGCCCTCGTGGTAGCGCCGCCCGCCGGCCTCGAAAGGCGCCGTCGCCACGCGCACCTGGACGCCCGCCTCCAGCAGGTGCGCCAGAAAGCGGGCGCTGCCCATGCTCTGCCAGTCGGCCACGTAGGCGTAGGGCTGACCGGCAGGCATCGCGGGCGCGGCGGGCGCCCCGAAAGGCCGCGTGGCGACGGGGCGCGCGAGGGCGGCGGCGTCGAGGTTGAAAGCGTAGGGCAGCGCCCACGCCGTGATGTCGTACGTGAGCGAATCCACGAGGAGGGCCTCGGGCTCGAACAGCACCTGCGCGAGCGTGCCCATGGGCTGCGCGGCGGGCACGACGAGGTCGCCTTCCTCGACCGTCACGCGGCCCTTTTCGCCCTCGGCATAGCGGAAGCCGTCGGCCTGCTGGCGGCCCGCGGCCTGGGCGTAATGGATGCCGTTCGCGTCGAGCAGGCGGCGCAGCGCCGCCGTCTTGCCCTCGTTGCCCGCCTGGTGGACGACGTACGCGGCGTAGGGCGCGCCCTCGCCCCGCCGCGCCCGCGCAAAGTAGGCGGCAAACTGGTCGAGGGTTTCGCGGGCATTCTCGCTGGCCACGGCCACCGTATTGAGGCCCGTGGCGACGTGGTTGGCAATGCGCATCGCCAGGGTAAGGGTGTCGCCCGTCTCGGTCTCGATGGCCAGCCCGGCGCGCCCGCCGCCGCCCTGCTCGTACGTCATCCCGATGGCGCCGTTGTAGGTGGGGTACGTGTCGCCGTACGAGGGGTAGAACAGGTCGAAGTTTTCGCGCGTGAAGTAGAGGCGGCTTTCGCGGTCGAAGGTCTGCACGTTGCGCATCCCGATGCGCGTCTGGAGCTCGCGCTGCCACGGCGTGATAACGGCGTGGAAAGGCTCGGCAGCGGGGGCGAAGTAGTAGGGACTGTCCACGCCCTGCTCGTGGAAGTCGGCGTGGACGTGCGGCATCCACTGGCGGTA
>CBDUCD010000534.1:0-1864 GCA_965365535.1 uncultured Rhodothermales bacterium
TCAACCCTGGAACTTGTCCATGAGCAGCTTGGCCACGTCAACGGTGCGGTTCGAGTAGCCCCACTCGTTGTCGTACCAGCCGACGACTTTGACGAGCTTGCCCGAGGCCATCGTGCTGTCGCTGTCGAAAATGCACGAGTGCGGGTTGTGCACGATGTCGGCGGAGACGAGGGGTTCGTCGCTGTATTCGAGGATGCCCTTCAGGCTGCCGCCGGCGGCCTCGCGGAAGGCGGCGTTGATGTCCTCGGCGCTGGCCTCCTTGCGCACGACGGCGGTGAAGTCGGTAAGCGAGCCGTCCGGCACGGGCACGCGCAGCGCGAAGCCGTCCATCTTGCCCTTCAGGTGCGGCAGCACCAGGCCGACGGCCTTGGCGGCGCCCGTCGTGGTGGGCACGATCGAGAGGGCGGCGGCGCGGGCGCGGCGCAGGTCGCGGTGCGGCGCGTCCTGCAGGCGCTGGTCGGCGGTGTAGGCGTGGACGGTGGTCATGAAGCCGCTTTCGACGCCCAGCAGCTCGTCGAGCACCTTCACCATCGGCGCGAGGCAGTTGGTGGTGCACGAGGCGTTGGAGACGATCTGCTCCTGGCCCGTCAGCGTGTCGTCGTTGACGCCCAGCACGACCGTCGCGTCCACGGCGCCTTTCGCCGGGGCCGAGATGAGGACTTTCTTGGCGCCCGCCTTGACGTGCAGCATGGCCTTTTCCTGCGACACGAAGATGCCCGTCGATTCGATGACCACGTCGCAGCCCAGGTCGCCCCAGGGCAGGTTGGCGGGGTCTTTTTCCGAGAACACCTTGAAGCGCTCGCCGCCCACGACGAGTTCGTCGCCCTCGACCGCGACCGTCCCGTTGTAGCGTCCGTGGACGGAGTCGTACTTGAAGAGGTGGCCCAGCGTGGCGGCGTCGGTGAGGTCGTTGACGCCCACGATGTCGAAATCTTTCGACTGGCGTTCGAGGATGGCGCGGAAAACGAGGCGGCCGATGCGGCCAAACCCGTTGATGCCGAGTTTGATAGCCATGTGCAGATGGGATTATGGGGTGAAAAGGGGGCAGCCCCGGGGGACTGCTGCTCTAAATAACACCGCGCCGCGCCCTGCGGGTTCGGCGCCGCCCCATTCCACGAAAAACACAAGCGCGGAGGCCGGGCGGCAGGGCCGACCTCCGCGCTTGCTGCACCAGGTGCCGCCGCGCCTCAGGCTTCGAGCCGGGCGTCGAGGGTGATGCGGGCGCCCGCGAGCACTTTCGAGAGCGGGCACGTCTTTTTCGTCTCGTCGGCGATGCGCGCGAAATCCGCCTCGGCGATGCCATTCGCCTTGACGCGGCTCACCAGGTGGATGCGCGGAATCTCGAAGCCGCCTTCCACCTTTTCCAGGTGCACCTGCGCCTCGGTATCCACGGACTCGGGCGGGTGGCCGGCTTCGGAGAGGTTGTGGGCGAGGGCCATCGAGAAACAGCCCGCGTGGGCGGCGCCCAGCAGCTCTTCGGGGTTGGTGCCGTTGCCGCTCTCGAACCGCGACTGGAACGAGTAGGGCGCATCTACGTGCGCGGCGGGCAGGTGCACGGCGCCGCGCCCCTCGGAAAGGGTGCCGTGCCAGTTGGCGGAAGCTTTGCGGATAGGCATGTTGTTGGGGTTGGGGTGAGTGGGAGAGGCGCGGCAGGGCCTCAGCGGCGCGCGCGTTTGAGGAGGGCGGCTACGGCATTCGTCTGGCCCTGCAAGCCACTCGTCGGCACGACCGACACCAGCTCCCAGCCGTCGCGCCCGAGCGTATTGAGGTGGGCGTTGAAGGACTCGAAGTCCACCGTGCCGCCCTTCCACCAGCTTTTCTGCGTGTCGGCCAGGACGGTGCGGTACTCCCAGAGCGTGCGTTC
>CBDUCD010000535.1:0-1858 GCA_965365535.1 uncultured Rhodothermales bacterium
CCGCGCAGCAGTTGCAGCAGGTCGTTGCCCACGAAGTCGTGGCGCCAGCCCTGGAGGGCGCCGTGGGCGTCGGGCGCGGCGCCGGCGCCCGCGAGGGCCAGGGCGGTGATGTCGGCGCGCGAGGCCACGAGGGCCGGGTCAACGCCCTCGGCCAGGCCGCGCCCTTTGAGGTAGGCCAGCATCAGGTCCACGCGGGCGCCCAGCGTCTCGTCCTCGTCGGGCGGTTCGTGGTGGGGCGGCGGGTCGGTGCGGGCGCGGGCCAGCCCTTCGGCCACGGCCCCGGCCAGGTCGGCAGCGTAGCGGCGCGGCACGCCCTTGAGGGCCTCGGCATCGTCGGGGGTGGCGGGGCGGCGCTGCGCCACGAGCACGAGCGCCTCGTCCGAGACGACGTGGTTGCGGGGCAGGTTGCGGCGCCGCGCCTCCTCTTCGCGCCAGGCGGCAACGGCGCGCAGGACGCTCCGCTCGCGCGCGCGCAGCCCCCGCGCGCCCTTTACGCGCTCGAACTGCTCGGCGGGGTCGCGTTCGAGGTAGAGGGCGGGCGCGTCCAGCCGGCGCAACTCTTCCTCCATCCACGCGCCGCGCCCTTTGAGCACCGCCCGGCGGCGGATTTCGGCGGCGGCCTCGCACAGGTAGCGCACGTCGTCGAGGGCGTAGGCCGTCTGCGCCTCCGAAAGCGGGCGCCTGAGCCAGTCGCTGCGCGACTCGGTTTTGGGCAGGTCCACGCCCACCGTCTCGACGAGCAGGCGGCGCAGCGACAGCGTCGAACTCAGCCCGGCAAAGCCCGCCGCCAGCCGCGTGTCGAACACATTCCGGGGCAGCGCGCCCGTGGCGCGGTAGAGAATCTGCAAGTCCTGCGGCGCGTCGTGGAGCACCTTTTCGACGGCGGCATCGGCCAGGAGGGCGCCCAGCGGCGCCAGGTCGAGCGCGACGGCGTCGAGGAGATAGACGTGCTCGCGCGACCAGCCCAGTTGCACCACGCCCAGGTTGGCGTAGTACGTGCGCTCCCACACGAACTCGGTGTCGAGGGCGACGCGCGCCTGCCCGCGCGCGGTTTCGACAAGCGGGGCGAGGGCTTCGGGCGTATCAATCACGGCGTCGGGAGGCGGTTGGAGGTGACGAGAAACACGAGGTAGGAAACGTAAAACAGGAGCAGAAACGCGCCCTCGGCCCGGCTCACGCGGAAGCCGGAAAGCATCAGCGGGATGAGCAGGACGGTGGCGCCCACCATCACGAGCAGGTCGGCGGTTTCCACCTGCCCGCCCGAAAAAGGCTGCACGAGGGCCGTGATGCCCAGGATGCAGAAAATGTTGAAGATGTTGGAGCCGACGACGTTGCCCAGCGACAGGTCGCTTTCGCCCCGCAGCGCCGCCACGACCGACGTGGCCATCTCGGGCAGGCTCGTGCCGATAGCCACGACCGTCAGCCCCACGATGGCGCGGGGCACGCCCAGGTGGGCGGCCAGGGCGACGGACGCCTCGACGAAGACGCGCCCGCCCACGACGAGCATCGCCAGCCCGGCTACCACGAGCACGGCGGACGTGAGGGGGCGGTGTGTGCCCGCCGGCACCTCGATTTCAAGCGCGTCGGCGGCGCCCCGGCGGCGGGCGGCTTCCCAGACCGTAAAGCCCGCGTACGAGAAAAAACCCGCCAGCAGCAGCGCGCCGTCCAGCCGCCCCAGCCCGCCGTCGGCCAGCAGCAGCATCAAGAGCAGCGTGCTACCGACGGCAATGGGCACGTCCAGCTGCAGCAGCTTGCGCTGCACCTCGACGGGTTTGATGAGGGCCGACACGCCCAGAATAAGCGCGATGTTGGCGATGTTGGAGCCCACGACGTTGCCCAGCGCGATGCCGCCGTAGCC
>CBDUCD010000536.1:0-1854 GCA_965365535.1 uncultured Rhodothermales bacterium
AACCTCCACCCGCTAAACCGCCGCGACTTCGTAGAGCGGAAAGCGCGCGCACATCTCGTGGACTTCGCCGCGCACCGCGTCCAGCACGCTTTCGTCGTCGGCGTGGGTGAGGGCGCGGTCCATCAAGTCCACGACGTGCCGGAAGTCGTCGGCGCCCAGCCCGCGCGTGGTCATCGCGGGCGTGCCCACGCGGATGCCACTGGTCACGAACGGGCTTTCGGTATCGTAGGGCACCATGTTTTTGTTGACGGTGATGTCGGCGCGGCCCAGCGCTTCCTCGGCTTTTTTGCCCGTCAGCCCCTTTGATCGCAGGTCAATCAGGACGAGGTGGTTGTCCGTGCCGCCCGAGACGAGCGTGTAGCCCTTTTCGAGAAACGCCTCGGCCATCGCCTGCGCATTGGCGACCACCTGCCGGGCGTACGCTTTGAAGTCGGGCCGCAGCGCCTCGCCAAAAGCCACGGCTTTCGCGGCGATGACGTGCATGAGGGGGCCGCCCTGCGTGCCGGGGAAAACGGCGCTGTCGAACAACTCGCTCATCATCTTGACGCGCCCGCTTTTGGGCGCCGTGCGGCCCATCGGGTTTTCTACGTCGCGCCCGACGAGGATCATGCCGCCACGCGGCCCGCGCAGCGTTTTGTGCGTCGTCGTCGTGGTGACGTGGGCGTGGGGCAGCGGGTCGTTAAGCGCGCCGGCGGCGATGAGGCCGGCGGTGTGCGCCATGTCCATCCACAGAAAGGCGCCCACCTCGTCGGCAATGCTGCGGAAGGCGGCGTAGTCGAAATCGCGCGTGTAGGCACTCGCGCCGATGGAAATCATGCGGGGCCGCACCTCGCGCGCCCGCGCCCGCACCTTGTCCATGTCGATGCGCCCGGCAAGCGGGCCGTCCTTTTCGACGCCGTAATAGACGGGGTTGTAGAGCAGGCCCGAGAAGTTGACGGGCGAGCCGTGCGTGAGGTGGCCGCCGTGGGCGAGGTCGAGGCCCAGAAACGTGTCGCCGGGTTCCATGAGCGTCAGGTACACGGCGGCATTGGCCTGGGCGCCCGAGTGGGGCTGCACGTTTACCCAGTCGCACCCGAACAGCTGGCGGGCGCGGTCGCGGGCGAGGTTTTCGGCCACGTCCACGAACTGGCAGCCGCCGTAGTAGCGCTTGCCCGGCAGCCCCTCGGCGTACTTGTTGGTGAGCGGCGACCCCATCGCCTCCATGACGGCGGGCGAGACGAAGTTCTCGGACGCGATGAGTTCGAGGCCGTCGTTCTGGCGCCGCGTCTCGTCCTGGATGGCGGCGAAAACCTCGGGGTCGTGCTGCTGGAGGGCGGTCATGGGAGGTGGCGAGGGGGTGAGGGGGTAGGTCAGGTGCGGGGGTGAGGCTGAGCGCGGAGGCCGGGGCACGCCGGGGGGCGGTATGCGCGGAAGGGCAGCGCTGTCAGAAGCCGCGCCTTTCAGAGAAGATGATGCGCGCACTGCACGCCGTCGCTACTGCAAGACGAAGCCAACCACCCCTCGACCCCACCACCTACTTCAGCGCTTCGGGGCGGTGCAACTCGATGAACTGCGTGGCGATGCCCAGAAACTTCCAGTCGTTTTCCTCGCCGCCCGGCATGTCGAGCGTGTAGGTGCTGAAGACGTAGTAGTTTTTGTAGCGCGTGGTGCGGCGCACGTTCTGCGCCGCCAGCGAGCCGCCCAGCCCCGACAGGATGTTGCCCAGTCCGCCCCCGCCCACCTGGTCGGAGATGAGTTCGCCCGACTTGTCGCGGATGAACGCCTCGAAATCGTCCATGCCGGGGTTGAAGACGGCCAGCAGCACGGCCACGAGCAGCAGCAAAAGCAGGGTACGCATAGGGGGAGCGGTTAGCG
>CBDUCD010000537.1:0-1850 GCA_965365535.1 uncultured Rhodothermales bacterium
TCACCCTGACCTTTCGCGCTGCGATGAGTGTGGCAGCACCTTCTTCGCAAAGGCGTCTGCGATGGATCACCTCTGCCCAGAGTGCGCCCATCATCTCTACGACTACCCTCTCTGTGATCACCAGTTTGAAGCAAACCGTTGTGTTCGCTGCGGGTGGGACGGGTCACGTTCAGCATACGTGGCAGGGCTGCTGAAGTAGGTCGGCCATCAGCCGCCGCATAATTCGGCGTTGCTGGCCGGTGCGCCACAGGCTGTAGTTCATCGAACACGCCCCGGCTCTGATGCAAACAGGGCCGGGGCGCGGATGAGGGGCACGGTTCAGGCGGCGTCGGCAGCCGTCAGAGGCGCCCGGTGAGCTTGCCGAAAAGGGCCGCGCCGCCCAGCGCCGCGCCGATCTTGGCCACGTCGTCGGCGATGTTGCCGTCCTTGTTGGTGTCGAGAAAGTCGAGCAGGCCGTGCGACGACACGCCGGGCGTCTGCCGGGCCACCTGCTGCTCCTCGTTGCGCAGCGCCTCGGCGACGCCGCCCGGCCCCAGTCCTTTTTCACGCCGCATCTTGCCCACGGCCCCCATCACGAGGGGCGCCAGCAGCAGCAGCAGTTGCATCGTCTTGCCCCGGTCGAGGCCCGTGGCCCGGCTGATGCCTTCTTCGACGGCGCCGCGCTTGCCCCCGAGGATGTGTTCGAGGATGCCGGAGCCGTTCGTGGTGCGGCTGCCGCCGCCCAGCAGTCCGCCGAGCATCCCGGCCAGCCCGCCGCCCATTCCGCTGCCCAGCGCGCCGGTAAGTGCGCCCGACAGCCCTCCTGCCGCCGAGGACGCCCCGCCCCCGCCGCCCAGCAGCCCGCCCAGCTGGTCGAGCAGGCTGCCGTCGTGGTCTTTTTCGAGGGCCGTCGTAAGGGCCTGGGCGCCCTGCGGCGACTGCGCGTTGCGGGCCATCGCGCCCACGAGCAGGGGCACCGCCGCCGAGATGGCCTGCTGCGTCGTCTGCCGGTCGGCGCCGATCTGCTGGGCGATGCCGTCTATGGTGCCGGGCTGGAGGTGCTGCCCGAGCAGGTTCATGAGGTCCATGGAAGTTGGAGGTTGGAGATTAGAGGTTGGAGGCGAGAGGGGGCGCGATAAGGGTCATTTGTCACTGGTCATTCGATACTTGAAATCAATGTCATCCAATGACCAATAGCCAGCGACCAATGACATTCCCCCTACATACTCCGCCGGTACTGGCCGCCCACGTCGAAAAGGGCCTGGGTGATCTGGCCGAGCGAGCACACCCGAACGGTTTCGAGCAGTTCCGCGAAGACGTTCTCGTTGCGCCGGGCCACGCCTTGCAGGCGAGACAGCGCGGCGGGCGCGGCGGCGGCGTGGCGGGCGTGGAAGGCGCGGAGGTTGGCAAGCTGCTGCGCCTTTTCGTCCTCGGAGGAGCGCATCAGGGGCACCTCGCCCGCCGCGTCCGAAGCGGGGGCCAGAAACGTGTTGACGCCCACGATGGGCAGCTCGCCGCTGTGCTTTTTGCGCTCGTAAAGCAGCGACTCCTCCTGGATGCGGCTGCGCTGGTACATCGTCTCCATCGCGCCCAGCACGCCGCCGCGGTCGTTGAGGCGCTCGAACTCGCGCAGCACGGCCTCCTCCACCAGGTCGGTCAGCTCGTCCACGATAAAGGCGCCCTGGAGCGGGTTCTCGTTCTGCGCCAGCCCCAGCTCCCGGTTGATGATGAGTTGGATCGCCATCGCCCGGCGCACGCTTTCCTCCGTCGGCGTCGTGATGGCCTCGTCGTAGGCGTTCGTGTGGAGGCTGTTGCAGTTGTCGTAGATGGCCAGCAGCGCCTGGAGCGTCGTGCGGATGTCGTTGAACTGG
>CBDUCD010000538.1:0-1847 GCA_965365535.1 uncultured Rhodothermales bacterium
CCCCCTACCCCTCGATCTGCGTGACGAGGCCGATTTCGCGCAGCACGCCCTGCACGCGGAAGCAGTCCTCGAACTCGCCCTCGTACACGTTTGCCTTGCCCTCGGTGTGAACCGTCCACGCGTGGCGCTCGGCCTGGTCGAACGAGCAGCCCGTGGCCTTGACGACCTGGAAGATGACCTCCTCGAACGTGTGGATGTCGTCGTTGAAAAGGATCACGCGCCAGGGTGTCGCCAGCCGCCTGTCGAGGCTTTCGACGGCCTCGACCGTCGGGGCGGGCGCGGCAGGCAGGGCCGTATCGAGGCGCGGGCCGGTCACGGCGCGTCTTTTTCGACGGTGAACGTAAAGTCCTCCATCACCGGGTTGGCCAGCACGCGGCTGCACAGCTCGCGCGTCATGTTTTCGGCCTCCTCCTGGCTGTCGGCGTCGAGCAGCACCTCGGCGTACTTGCCCATCCGCACGCGCGCGACGGCGTCGTAGCCCAGGTGGTGGACGGACTGCTGCACGGCTTTGCCCTGCGGGTCGAGAATGGAAGGGCGGAGCGTGATCTGGATGCGGGCGTGGTACATGGCAAAAGGGTCAGCGGGCGTCGGCTTCGGGCGGGGCGGTGCGGATGGCGCGGGCCACGCGCACGGCTGCCGTGCCGATGCCGACGGCGAGGTACACGGTAAGCGAGATCAACAGGCCGATCTCGATGGTGAAAAGCGTCAGCAGCAGGCCGGCGAGGTAGAGCAGAAACTTGCGCGGGTGCGCCCGCACGTAAGAGGCCGTGGGCTTGGGGCCGGCGTCGAAAGGCACGACGGACACCATCAGGCCCGACAGCAGCACCACGGCGGGGATGAGCCACGTCAGGCGGGTAAACGTGAAATCGAACGTGCTTTGCAGGTACATCACGTTGAGCACGAGGGCGACCACGCACGCCGCCTGCATGGGGATGGGCAGCCCGGTAAAGTAGGATTTCTTCTCGCCCTCGAAATTAACGTTGAAGCGCGCCAGCCGCACCGCCCCGCAGATGGCCGGCAGCGACGAGACGATGACGCCGAACAGCCCGAAGGCGTGGAGCGCGAACGTGTAGAGCAGAAAAGAGGGCGCCACGCCAAACGACACCACGTCGGCCAGCGAGTCGAGCTCGACGCCGAACAGGGACTGCGAATTCGTCAGCCGCGCCATCATGCCGTCGAGCAGGTCGAAAAAGCCGGCCAGGACGATCAGCCAGCACGCCTGCTCGAAGCGTCCCTCGGCAATCTGCGTGATGGCGATGAACCCGCTGAACAGGTTCATGAGCGTGAAAAACGACGGCACGGCGGCGGGCGGCAGCCGGCGCAGCGCCAGGCGCTTGAGGCGCCGGGGCCGCTCGGCGCGCGGTCGGTGGTCGCTCATGCCACCTCGACTTCGAGCGGCTCGTCGGCGTGGGGCACCGTCGCGGCGCCGATGCGCTCGGGGAATCGCCCGATGACGGTCACGCCGGCCTGCACCACGTCCCCCACGCGGGCGCTGACCTGCACGGCAGGCGGCACGAGCACGTCCATGCGCGAGCCAAACTTGACGATGCCGAAGCGCTCGCCCGCCGCCACGCGGTCGCCGATGCCGATGTGGTACACGATGCGGCGCGCCACGGCGCCGGCGATCTGCTTGAACAGGACGCGGTAGCCCGACGGGTGGATGAGGCCCAGCTGCGACCGCTCGTTTTTCTCACTTGCCTTGGGGTGCCACGCCACCAGGTAGTCGCCCGCCACGTACTCGTCGAACTCGATGGTGCCCGTGGCCGGCGCCCGGTTCACGTGCACGTTGAGGGGCGAGAGGAAGATGGACACCTGCCGCGCCGGGCCTTTGAGGTAGAGCGGCTCGT
>CBDUCD010000539.1:0-1841 GCA_965365535.1 uncultured Rhodothermales bacterium
CGGAAAGGCGATGCCGGATTTTGTATCAGTGGCCCACTATCGTTTCAACTGGAACGACGACATAAAGCGTTCCGCGTCGATGTGCGTGTTCGTGTCCGCCCAGGGAAAGGTAATCGCTCCGAGCTGAAAAACGCGGTTCTTTACCACGTACATCGTATGGTCTGAAACAGGGCTGTCCGGCGTGACCTTGATTCGATACTTTCGGCCCGGGTGCTCGCCGAGGTGCACTACCTCAGCGCTAATTACCTGCCATCCCGTGCGAAGAATCGCCGCTTCAAGGTATTCATCTGGATCAATGACCTCGAAGTAGAGGCGTGGATATCGTGCACAACTGACGAGATATGTGCCGCCTCCCACATTGGCCTCGTATATCCGCTTTTCGAGCGTAATTCCACCATCGATCTCCTGGGTTTCGTCGCGCCGCTCTGCGCTGACCGGAAACTCGACAGAGAAGCCGAAATCGTCGTCCGAAACCCGCCCCCAGTCGTCTACAGCGAATCCGGCAAGGACGATTGTGAGCAGAACGATGATGCAACTCCGAAGCATCTCCTTTACTGCTGCGGCGCGGGCGCAACGGGCGTGGCGTCGGCGGGAGGCGTCGTGGCCGGCGCCGGCAGCGGCGCGCTCTGCTCCGTCTGCGTGCCCTGCACCACGCCCCGGTCGCCGCCGTGGTCGATGGTGAAGTTGGAGGCAATGCAGAGCAGCCCGAACAGGCCGGCCAGCACCCAGGTGATTTTCTCCAGCACGTCCGGCGCCTGCCGCGCGCCCAGGATCTGCGTGGTGCCGCCCGCGCCGATGCCGGCGAGGCCGCCGCCCTTGCCGCTCTGCACGAGCACCACGAGGATGAGCACGATGGCGATCAGGGCGATGAGAAATACGATGAGGCCGAAAAGCATATCGGTGGGATATATAGAGGCGAGTGGAGTCGGGCAAGATACCGCTGCGGCGGGGCGCTTCAAAAGCGCGGTTCCGGCCTCACGCCGTCTTCTCCGAAAGGGCACCGGGCGCGGCGCCGCCGAGCAGGGCGCGGGCCATGAGCAGGGCGGCGGCGGTTTTCATGTCCCCCATCTCGCCCCGCTCGGCCATCGCGACGGCCTCGGCGAAAGGCATCCGCACGCTTTCCATGTGCTCGCCCTCGGCGAGGGCACGCCTGCCTTCCACCAGGTCGCGCCCCAGGAAAAAGTGGATGGCCTCGTCGCTGTAGCCGATGCACGGAAACAGGGTGCCGAGGGCGTCGAGGCGCCCGGCGCGGTAGCCCGTCTCCTCTTCGAGTTCGCGCTGCGCCGCCGCCTGCGGGTCTTCGCCCGGGGCGTCGAGCTTGCCGGCGGGGATTTCGAGAAACACGCGGCGCGGCGGGTACCTGAACTGGCGCACGAGCAGTACCGTCCCGTCGTCGAACAGGGGCACGACGGCTGCGGCGCCGGGGTGTTTGATCCACTCGCGCACGGCCACGCGCCCGTCCGGCAGGCGCGCCTCGTCGCGGTACACGTGCAGCAGCTTGCCCGAAAGGAGTTTCTCGGACCGGACGGTGGTTTCTTCGAGGCTGGAGGCTGGAGGTTGGAGGTTGGACATGGGCGATGAGGTTTGAAGGGAATGGGCGAGGTTGCGAGGGGGCGATTGGAGTAGCGTCAGGCAGCGAGATTGGCAACCCTGCGAGGGTGGGATGTAAAGGCAGCGACACCCCTCCAGTGACCCGTGACAACTGATCCTAGTTCTGAAAGATTGTAGCGCATTCTATTTCGGTCATTCCCGCGTATTCCGTCACTGCCGCGTATTCCGTCACTCGCGCCCATTCCGTCACTCCCGCGCAGGCGGGAGCCCAGTCGCCGGTGTAGGCGGCG
>CBDUCD010000540.1:0-1827 GCA_965365535.1 uncultured Rhodothermales bacterium
GCACCGGCTCCCCATGTCGTAAAATCCCCCATGCTACCCGCCCGGCTTCCCGACCACCGCGTGGTGCCCACCTACACGTGGATCGCGCCCACGCACGACTGGCTTGCCCGCCTCGTCGAGCCGCGCGCGCGGCGTTTGATGCTGGCGTGGGCAGGCATCGAAAACGGGATGCGCGTGCTCGAGGTGGGCGTGGGCACGGGCCTCTCGTTCGAAAAAGTGCTGCGCGCCAACCCCGACGGCTACGCCGAGGGCCTCGACCGGACGCCGGCCATGCTGCGCCGCGCCGAGCGCAAAGCGCGCCGCACCGGCCACCCCCACTACCTGCTGCGCGAGGGGGACGCCCGGCGCCTCGACGTGCCCCCCGCTTCCTTCGACGTGGTGCTGTGCTCGTATATGTTCGACCTGCTGCCCGAAAGCCAGTTCGTGCCTGCATTGCGCGGCTTTCTGGACGCCCTCCGCCCCGGCGGGCGCCTGGCGATGGCCAACATGACGGTGGGCCGCAGCGCCGCCGAAAACCTGTGGGAAGGGCTTTACCGCCTGTACCCGCCCCTGCTGGGCGGCTGCCGGGGCGTCGAGGTAGCGCCCGCCCTCGCGGCGGCGGGGTTCGAGGGCATCCGGCGCGAAGTCGTCGTCGAGTGGCTGTTTCCCTCGGAAGTCGTCTGCGGCAGGCGGCCCGTTTAGGGCTACCTTGGGGCTGATTCCCCCGCCGCCATGCCCGAGTCGCTGCATCTGGAAAACCCGTACGTGTGGCGCACGCTGGGCACGGTCGTCCTCATCGTGGGCAGCCTGGTGCTCACGCGGGCGCTGCGCGGCATCATGGCGCGCGTGGTGACCGAGCCGGCGCGCTTCTACCGGCTCTCGAAGCTGATGGGGCGCATCATCTCGTTCGGGCTGCTGCTGCTGCTCATCGTGATCTGGGCGCCGGGGCGCAGCGACATCCTGACGGTTCTCACCGTTATCGGCGCGGGCACGGCCATCGCCATGCGCGAGGCGCTGATGAGCATGGCGGGCTGGTGCAACCTCGTCGTCCGGCAGCACTACCGCGCCGGCGACCGCATCGAGATCAACGGCATCCGCGGCGACGTGATTGACATCCGGCTGCTCCACACGACGCTGATGGAGGTGGGCGGATGGGTCGAGGCCGACCAGAGCACGGGCCGCATCGTCCACATCCCGAACGCGTGGATTTTCCTGCACGGGCTTTACAACTACAACCAGGGCTTCCACTTTGTCTGGAACGAGCTGGCCATCGCCGTCACGCTGCGCAGCGACTGGCAGCGCGCCCGCGAAATCATGCACGAGCTGGCGCAGGAGTCGGCGCAGATCGTCGCCTCGCAGGCGGCAGGCGAAATCCGGCAGCTTTCGCGCGAGTACCTCGTCCACTACTCCATCCTGACGCCGTTCGTGTACGTGTCGCTGGCCGAGAGCGGGGTGCTGCTGACGCTGCGCTACCTGTGCGAGGTGCGCAAGCGGCGCGGCACGCAGCACGCCTTTACCCTCGCCCTCCTCGAAGCCTTCCGCGACGAGGGCATCGAAATCGCGCCCCGCTACTTCGTCGTCAACGGCGGCACCGGCGTGTATGGCGAGCGGGGGTAGAGGTGGCGGTTGGCGATTGGCGATTGGAGATTGGCGGTTGGCTGGAAACATTCACCCCTCGGCAAACCAACCATCAACCAACACCGAGGCCCTACCCAGCGGGGAGGCCTCCGCCGAGCGGAACCGCTAGCCTCCCACCGCCAACCGCAGCGAGGCGCAGCCGAGCGGAACCGCCAACCGCCAACCCGAGCGAAAAAGCCGCGAGGGTTGCGCGGCGCGGCCCGGCGGCGG
>CBDUCD010000541.1:0-1811 GCA_965365535.1 uncultured Rhodothermales bacterium
ACTTGCAGGGCGGGGATGACGAGTAAGGGAATGCGCTGGTAATGCAGCGACTTGGTACAACTGCGAGGGTCGATTGAGAGGTGCCGTAGGGGCGCAATTCATTGCGCCCTGCACCTCGCACCCCCACCAATGACCAGTGACCAATGACCAATGACCAATGACCAGTAACCCCTAAACCACCGTCCCGCCGTCCTGTACGACGACCTCGCCCGACATGTACGAGTTACGATCCGACAGGAGGAACGCCGCCAGCTCGGCCACTTCCTCGGGATGGCCGGTGCGCCCCAGCGCGGCGTGGCGCTCGTACATGTGCACGAACCGCTCGGGGATGGTGCCCGCCAGTTCGGTGTCCACGATGCCCACGGCGATGGCGTTGGCGCGGATGCCCAGCCGCCCGCCTTCGCGCGCGACGCCTTTGATGAAGCCGATGGCGGCGGCTTTCGAGACGGCGTACGGCACGCCCGCCGGCGCCGTGCGGATGCCCGAGATGGACGAGATGGCGAGCAGCGCCCCCGCCTTTTGCCGCGCCATCAGCCCGAAAACGGGCTTGCCGACGTTGTAAAGCCCGCCCACATTCGTGCGCATGATGTCGTCCCAGTCGGCATCCGGCATCCGCAGAAACAGGCTGCTGCGGTTGATGCCCGCGTTCAGCACGGCGCCGTCTATCCGCCCGAAGCGGGCGTGTACCTTTTCGACGAAAGCCCGCGCCGCCTCGCGGTCGCCCACGTCGGCCTGGAGCGCCAGCGCCTCGCGTCCGTGCTCGCGGATGGCGCCGGCCGTCTCGGCGGCGGCGTCGTGGCTGGTCGCAAAGCAGAACGCCACGTCGGCGCCTTCGCGGGCAAACACCGCGCACAGCGCCCGCCCGATGCCGCGCGAGCCGCCGGTGACGAGGATTTTCTTGTTTTCGAGCAGCATGGGCAGAAGAGGAAAACGTCAGCGCCCCGTCGAGCCAAATCCACCCGCGCCGCGCTCGGTTTCGTCGAGGGATTCGACCCGCTGCCACCGCACCCGCTCGTGCCGCGCCACGACAAGTTGGGCGATGCGCTCGCCGCGCGCGATGGTAAACGCCTCGCCTGACAGGTTGACGAGGATCACCTGGCACTCGCCTCTGAAGTCGCTATCAATCGTTCCCGGGCTGTTCAGGACGGTCACGCCGTGTTTGAGGGCGAGCCCGCTGCGGGGCCGCACCTGCCCTTCCGTGCCCGGCGGAAGGGCGATTTTGAGGCCCGTGGGCACCAGGGCGCGCTCGAGGGGCGCCAGCGTCAGCGGCGCGTCGAGGGCGGCGTGCAGATCCATGCCCGCGCTCAGGTCGGTTTTGTACGTGGGCAGGTCGAGGCCCTCGGCATGGGGCAGAATCGTGATGGAAACGTCGAGCATCGAAAAGGGGAGGGGCAATTGGTCAATTCGGAAAGTGGTCAATTGGTCACTTCGCCGAATGATTGATTCGTCAACGCAGCCATACGCGCCAATAACCAGTGACAAATGACCAGTGACAAACGACTAATGCGCCCGGCCCATCTCGCCGCCCACGCGGTCGAGCATCTTTTTGATGGGAATCGAGAGCAGGCCCAGCACGACGGCCGAGGCGACGAGAAACAGCGTCGTCGTGGTGAAAAGCTGCGGCATCTGCTCGAGTTTTTCGGGGTCCACGTTGCCGCCCACGAGCCCGCCGATCAGGTTGCCCACCGCCGAGGCCAGAAACCAGATGCCCATCATCTGCCCGACGAACTTGCGCGGGCTCAGCTTGGTCATCGAGGAAAGCCCGACGGGGCTCAGCGACAGCTCGCCGACGGTCTGGAAAAAGTACGACC
>CBDUCD010000542.1:0-1807 GCA_965365535.1 uncultured Rhodothermales bacterium
GGTCGGGCGTGCCCGCCGGGCCGTTGTAGAGCGCCGACCGCTCGGGCATCTGCGGCGCCAGCACCCAGGCGGGGTAGCGCGCCCGGATTTCGGGCCGCGCCCACGCGAGCGAAAAGCGGTCGAGGTGCTTCTCGTTGTCCCTGCCCATCTCCCCCGCCCCGTGAAACACGACGACGAGCGGGTACCGGGCGCCGGGCTGCGCGTCGAGGGGCGGCAGGAGCCGGTAGCGCAGCGTGACGCCGTTTGCCGCCCGGAAGGTGTCGGCGGCAAAGGCGCCGGGCGCGAGCGCTTCGATGGCCCGCACTTCGGCGGCCAGCCGGGCGCTGTCGGCGGGCGCGGGGGGCGAGACGGTCTGGTAGTCCCCGGCATCGTCGGGCGCGGCGCGCGGCGCGGTGCAGGCGGCGAGAACGAGAAGAAGTGGCAGAACGTAGCGCACGGAAAGCGGTGGCAGGTGGGCAGGCAGCCTCCACGAAGCGGGGGCACGCGGCGTTCCCCTGCCCGCCTCAGACGAACAGGCCCGCCGCGCCGTTATCTCCGTCTGTCTTTTCGCCCCGACGCCTTTTTTTGCTCAGGCAGCGGCAAGCCCACTTCCCGGGCATCGCGCCCGCGCTCCATCCACCACCCCACTCCCCCGCCCCATGAGACGACGCGCCTCCGGCCTTCTGCCCCTCGTCCTGCTCACCCTTGCAGCCGCCCTGCCTGCCGCCGCGCAGCCCGTCACCCTCACGGGCACCGTCGTAGATGGCGACGGGCAGCCGCTGGCCTCGGCCAACGTGTTCATCGCCGGCTCGCAGCGCGGCACGGCAACCGACGCGCAGGGCCGCTACCGGCTCGACGGCGTACCGCT
Organism: uncultured Rhodothermales bacterium; assembly: GCA_965365535.1. Taxonomy (GTDB): domain Bacteria; phylum Bacteroidota; class Rhodothermia; order Rhodothermales; family BA12; genus CBDUCD01. Next base: position 848 of record CBDUCD010000542.1, read on the forward strand.
GGGCGCGCAGCGGCTCGTGGCCTCGTCCGTCGGCTACGAGACGGACGCCAGAGACCTGGTGCTGCGCAAGGCGGGCGAGACCAAAACCGTCAACTTCCGCCTCAAAAACGCGAACGCCGCCGTGGGCGAAGTCACCGTCGAGGCCGCCCGCGACGACAAGTGGCAGCAGCGCTACCAGCGCTTCGAACGGCGCTTTCTGGGCGAGTCGAGCAATGCCGGCGAGACCAAAATCCTGAATCCGTACATCCTCGACTTCGAGGAAAAGATGGGCACGCTGCGGGCGACGGCGCGCGAGCCACTCGAAATCGAGAACCGGGCGCTGGGCTACCATGTCCGCTACGTGCTGACGGACTTCGAGGCGCGCAGCGACTACAACTTCGCCAGCGGCGAGCCGCTTTTCGAGGAACTGACGCCTGCCGATGCGGCTGAGGAGGCGCGCTGGCAGGCCAATCGGCGCAAGGCGTACCTGGGCTCGACGCGCCACCTGCTGCGCTCGCTCGTGGCCGGAAATGCCGAGGCGCAGGGCTTCAAGCTGTACCTGCTGCCCCAGCAGGGCGTGGGCGGCGGGATGATGGGCGGCGGGCGCCAGCAGAACCGGTTTCCCACGACGGAGGCCGAAATCCTCAAGCCGGCGCGGCAACCGGGCGAGTACGTGCTCAAATATCCCGGCATTTTGCAGATGATCTACCTCAACGAGCCCGAGGACGACGAGTACCTGACGCGCGAGTGGGCGCACGAGCAGCGCTCGCGCAACGACGTGCAGACCTCCGAGCTGCGCTTTCCGATGGGCGCCTCGTCGGCCACGCTCGACCGCTTTGGCGAGGAACTCGACCCCCGCTCGCTGACCGTCTCGGGCTACATGGCCTTCGAGCGCTTTGCCGAGGAGCTGCCCAAAGAGTACGGCCTGGAGGACAGCGGCCTCGCCGCCGCCGCCGAGGGCGTGCTGCCGCCTCGCTGAGA
>CBDUCD010000543.1:0-1804 GCA_965365535.1 uncultured Rhodothermales bacterium
TCGGTCAGCGTAACCTGTCCCCGCGTGGCCGGGCCACCGCGCTCAGCCGGCGCTTTCGAGGGCGTTGGCGCCCGAGACGATTTCGATGATCTCCGTCGTGATGGCGCTCTGGCGGGCGCGGTTGTAGGTCAGGCGCAGGTTGCCCAGCAGCTCGGTCGCGTTGTTGGTGGCGCTGTCCATGGCCACCATGCGGGCGCCCTGCTCGGCGGCGTTGGATTCGAGCAAAATGCGCCAGAGCTGGTAGGTGAGGTAGAGCGGCACGAGCGCGTCGAGAATGGCGTCGGCGCCGGGCTCGAAAAGGTAGTCCGCCTTTTCGGGATGCTGCTCGGGCGCGTCGGCGGCGTCGGCCTCCATGAGGGGCGTGCGGAAGCGCTCGGCGGGGATGGGCAGAAACGGCTCGGCGATGCGGTTCTGCGAAATCGTGTTTTTGAACTCGTTGTACACGATCACCACCTCGTCCCAGCGCCCGTCGCGGTAGCCGTCCACGATGGCGCGCACCACGCGCCGCGCCTCGTCCAGGCTGAGCTTGTCGAACAGGCCGCGGAACGACTCGGCGATGTTGTATCCGCGCCGCCCGAAGTGCTCGTAGCCCTTGCGCCCGACGGTGATGAGGTGGAGGTTGCCCGACGCCTTGAGGCCGGCGTAGCGCTCGCCAATGGTCTGCTCGGCCAGCTTGATGGCGTTCGTGTTGAAGGCGCCCGCCAGCCCGCGGTCTGCCGTGACGACGACGACGAGGGCGTTGCGCCGTTCGGCGCGCGGCGCAAACAGCGGGTGCTTTTCCGGGTCCACGAGCCCCTGCAAGTGCGCCATCACGTCGCGGATTTTGAACGCGTAGGGGCGCGTGGCGAAAATGCGCTCCTGGGCGCGGCGCAGCTTGGCAGCGGCCACCATTTTCATGGCGCGCGTCACCTGCTGCGTGTTTTTGACGGAAGCGATCCGGGTGCGGATCTCGCGGAGGGAAGCCATGCGGAGGGTCGAGTTACGCGTGTCGGGGGTCGAGTGTGTTTCGGCGTCCTATTCGACGTTCAGCACTCGGCGTTCGGCACTCAGCTATACTGCTGCGTCAGCATTGCCGTGGTCTGGCGGATGGTGGCGGCGGCCTCGTCGCTGAGCACGCCCGAAAGGCGGATGCCGTCGAGCACGTCGGCGTGGCGGGCGCGCAGCGTGTCAATGAAGTCGCGCTCGAACTGGCGCACGCCGGCCACGGGCACCGCGTCCAGCAGCCCTTCGGTCGCCACGTACAGAATGGCCACCTGCTCCTCGACGGCGACGGGCTGGTACTGGCCCTGCTTGAGCACTTCGACGAGGCGGGCGCCGCGCGTGAGCTGCCGCTGCGTGGCCGGGTCGAGGTCGGAGCCGAACTTCGAGAACGCCTCCAGCTCGCGGTACTGCGCCAGGTCGAGGCGCAGCGAACCCGACACCTTTTTCATCGCCTTGATCTGCGCGTTGCCGCCCACGCGCGAAACCGAGATGCCCACGTTGATGGCCGGGCGCTGGCCCGCGTTGAACAGGCTCGACTCGAGGAAAATCTGGCCGTCGGTAATCGAGATGACGTTGGTCGGGATGTAGGCCGACACGTCGCCGGCCTGCGTCTCGATCACGGGAAGGGCGGTGAGCGAGCCGCCGCCGCGCACGCGGCCTTCCAGGCACGCGGGCAGGTCGTTCATCTGCCGCGCCACGTCGTCCGAGGGGATGATTTTGGCGGCGCGTTCGAGCAGGCGGCTGTGGAGGTAGAACACGTCGCCGGGGTACGCCTCGCGGCCCGGCGGGCGGCGCAGCAGCAGCGACAGCTCGCGGTACGCCG
>CBDUCD010000544.1:0-1804 GCA_965365535.1 uncultured Rhodothermales bacterium
CCGCTGGCGTGCTCCCCGTCCACACTTCGGCCGTGGACACCCACCCCCCCTCGACCAAGGGGCGCCGCCCGGGCGCTCACACGGCGACCCGCCGCGACATGCTCGTCGAGGAGGCGCTCGCCTGGCTCGCCTTCGTGCGCGCGCGCACCGGGCACGGCCCCCTCACCCGGGACACGCTCTCGGACGAGGCCGTCACGCGCAAAGCCTTCGAGGCGATGCGCTTCACGCTCTCAGTCGAGGCCAACCACTTCGCCGTGCCCTCGAAGCTCGTCGGCACCAAAGCCCGGCAGGCCGAGCTGCGCGCGCTCGCCCGTGAGAAGCTGCCCTACGGCACGCTGCTCGACGTGCTCCCGCGCGGCGAGGCGCTCACGGTCTGGTACAAACGCCTCATGCTGGGCGCCGTGCAGGCCAAGCACGTGCGCTGGCTCTTGCCGCTCTTCGAGCGCGGCGCAACGGTGCGCCTGACGCAGGTCACCGGCACCGACGAGAGGGGCAAGACGCTCGGCGTGAACGTCGCCTTCGCCTTTGTCGGCATCGCGGCGCTGCGGGCCGAGCGTGCCATCGGGCGCGTGGCCAGCAGCAGCACGGCGCTCGCGGCCTCTGGCGACGGCCTGGCGGCCCCGGAGGCCGGCGACGGGCAGGAGGACGGCTCGCCCGTGCTCACGGCCTCTACGGCCCCGCTGAAGGCCTCTACGGCGGCGGCGGACGGGGACGGGGCGCTGGACAGAGACGGGGTGCCGGACGGGGACGGGGTGCCGGCTACGCCTGCGCTCGTGGCGCCACTCGTGCTGCCGCTCTCGCACCCGGCCACGCACCCTCTCGACGTCGTGCTCTGGCGGGGGCCTGGTGGGCAGGCCTGCGCGAGCGTACCGCACGCCTGCCTCCACTCGCCCACCGGCATTGAGTGGGGCTACCGGGGCGCCGGGCCGTGCGACCTGGCCCTCTCGGTGCTGTGCCGCTTTACCGATGTGGCCCACGCAGAATGGCTCTACCACGCCTTCGCTGCCGAGGTCATCGCCCGCGTGCCGCCCGAAGGCGGACGCCTGAGCGCCGCGCGCGTCGCCGCCTGGGTCAGCCGCAGGGCGAGATAACACCTACTCATCGGGCGCTCAGGCGCCCGCCCTTCCCCTTTCGCACACCGCGTCCACCAGGCCGGTGCTCTGGAGCCCTCCGCTCCGGGGTGCCGGCCTGGTGGCGTTTTCGACCACTACGAACATGAGCAACTACCCTCAGCGCCGCGCCGCCACGCACGCGCGCCTTTCGCCTGACCAACCGTCGCTCTTTCACGACGCCGCCGGCGCCTCGCGTGGCGTGCCGCCACCTAAGATGCCGGTGCCGGTCTTCAGCGTGCGGCTGGTACGCGAGCGTGACCACCTGACGGCCGAACTCACCACGCCCGCCGGCGCGGCGCGCATCGCCTCTGAACTGCTCGATGGCTACGACCGCGAGGTCTTTCTCGTCATCGCGCTCTCGGCGGCCAACCGCGTCATCGGCGCTCACGTGGCCCACATGGGCACCCTTGACGCTTCGATAGCGAGCCCGCGCGAGGTGTTTCGCTTCGCGCTGCTCGTCAACGCGCGCAGCGTCATCCTGGCGCACAACCACCCGTCGGGCAACCTGGAGCCGAGCAAGGCCGACGTGCAGGTGTCCAGGGACATGAAGGCTGCGGGCGCCCTGATGTCCATCGGGGTGCTCGACAGCCTCGTCATTGGCTATGACGGGCGGTACACGTCGCTCGTCGAGCGCGGGCTGTTGTGAGCGCTCAGGGCCAGAGGGGCTGACGCTATAGCCCCTCTGGCCTGTT
>CBDUCD010000545.1:0-1803 GCA_965365535.1 uncultured Rhodothermales bacterium
CGATTCTCCCCGGCGCGCGGGCGGCTTTGGCGGGCGCGCGGCGGCACCGTATCGTGAGGCCGTCCGAAAAAGCTGGACGGCCTGTCTGGCGCGGGCGTTGCCTCAACCCCTCCAACCGTTTTCAGCCATGCGCTTCTGGCGGCTGCTCGTCTTTTTCGCCCTCGTTGCGGCCACGCCCGTCGGCGCGCAGACCTCCGGGGCCGACACGCTGCGCGCCGACTCGCTTGCTGCCGACACGCTGCGCGCCAATGCGCCTGCCGCCGACACGGTGGGCAACGGCTCCCTCGCCGTCGTCGTGCTGTCGGATTCGGCGGCGCGCGTGCTCGACTCCGTCGCCGTGGCCGACCTGGCGGATACGACCGAACTCGTCCTGCCCCAGACGGCTTTTACGGGCACGCCCGTGCTGCTTTACGGGCGCCGCATTTTCGACGTGTACGCCGGGCTCGGCGCCCTCTCGGCCCAGGAGCGCGCCCGGCGGCTGGGCGAGCGGCTCGACGCCCTCGCCCGCAACACCGCCTTCGACCCCGACTCGCTGCGCCTGCTCGACGGCACGACGCTGACGACGCTCCAGTTCGGCGACCTCATCGTGATGTCGGTGACGGAGGGCGACGCCCTCGCGCAGGGCGTGAGCCGCCACCAGGCGGGTGTCTTTTACGCCCGGCGGCTGCGCGAGGAGGTGCAGCGCGTGCGCGAGCGCTCGACGCTGACGAGCGTGCTGTGGAACGCGGGCCTGTCGGCGGGCCTGCTCGTGCTGCTCGTCGTCGTGCTGCGCCTGATGGGCGGGCTGTTCCGCTGGCTCGACGCGCGCTTTGTGCGTTTGCAGCAGCGGCATCTGCCCGGCCTGCGCGTGCGCGGCGTCGAGGTGCTGCACCGCGACCAGATCGAGCGGGCGGGCGGCGCCGTGCTGGGCGCCACGCGCCTCGTCGTGTCCCTGCTCGTGGTGTACCTGTTCCTGACGACGATTCTCGGCCTGTTTCCGTGGACGCAGGCGTGGAGCCGCCTGCTGCTGGGCTACCTCGTCTCGCCCGTGCGCGCCTTTGGAGCGGCGCTCGTGGGCGGGCTGCCCGAGTTTTTCGCCCTCGTCGTGGTCGTGCTGCTCATCCGCAGCGCCATCAAAGGCACGAACTGGGTGTTCCGGCAGGTCGAGACGGGCGCCCTCTCGTTTCCCGGTTTTTATGCCGAGTTTGCCGAGCCGACGCGCAAAATCGCCCGCTTTCTGCTCATCCTGCTGGGCATCTTTCTGGCCTACCCCTACACGCCCATCGCGGACAGCAAGGTGTTTCAGGGGCTGACCGTCTTTCTGGGATTGCTGTTCTCGCTCGGCTCCTCGACGGCCATCGCCAACATCGTGGCGGGGACGCTGCTCACCTACACGCGTGCTTTCCAGATTGGCGACCGCATCCGGGTGGGCGAGACCGTGGGCGACGTGATCGAAAAGACGTTTCTCGTGACGCGCCTGCGGACGCCCAAAAACGAGGTCGTGTCCGTCCCCAACTCGGCCACGCTCCAGGCCCAGCTCGTCAACTATTCCGTCATGGCGCGCGAGGGGCCGGGCGTCATCGTCCACACGACCGTCACCATCGGCTACGACGTGGCGTGGGCGCGCGTCCACGCGCTGCTCGAAAGCGCCGCCCGCCGCACCGAGGGCGTCGAGGCCAGCCCGCCGCCGTTCGTGCTGCAAACGAGTCTCGGCGATTTTTCCGTCGCCTACCAGCTCAACGCCTACACGCGGCAGCCGCAAAAGCTGCCCGCCGTGCTGTCGGGCCTGCACCGCCACATCCAGGACTGTTTTGCCGAGGCGGG
>CBDUCD010000546.1:0-1796 GCA_965365535.1 uncultured Rhodothermales bacterium
GACGAGCTGCCCGAACTGTGGAACGTGCTGCGCGGCGACATGAGCCTCGTCGGGCCGCGCCCCCTCCTGATGCAGTACCTGGGCCGCTACACGCCGCGCCAGATGCGGCGCCACGAGGTCCGCCCCGGCATCACCGGGCTCGCGCAGGTCAGCGGACGCAACGCGCTTTCGTGGGACGAGCGCTTCGAACTCGACGTGTGGTACGTCGAACACCGCACGCTGGCGCTCGACCTCAAAATCCTGTGGCAGACCGTCGCCAGAGTGTTGGGGCGCGAGGGCATCAGCGCCGAGGGCGAGGCGACGATGCCCGAGTTTACCGGCACCGCGCCGGACGCGCGATGAGCGACCACATCTACCTGCTGGGCGCGGGCGGGCACGCGCGCGTGGTCGTCGCCCTGCTCGACGCCCTCGGCAGGCCCGTCGGCGGCGTCTTCGACGACGACCCCGACCGCGAGGGCGCGAACGTCGGTGGCTACCCGGTGCTGGGGCCGCTGCCCGCTCGGCCCGAAGACATTCCGGGCGCGCTCGTGCTCGCCGTCGGCCATAACGCCACGCGCGCGATGCTGGCGCGGCGGCTCGACGCGCGCGTGCAGTGGGCCGATGCCCTCGTGCATCCTGCCGCAACGGTCGCGCCCGGGGTGCGCCTGGGCGCGGGCACCGTCGTCTTTGCCGGCGCCATCGTCCAGCCCGGCGCCGCCGTGGGCCGCCACGTTATCGTCAACACCGCCGCGACCGCCGACCACGACTGCCGCCTGGGCGACTTCGTCCACCTCGCGCCGGGCGTCCACCTGGCGGGCGGCGTGACGGTGGAGGAGGGGGGCTTTCTCGGCATCGGCGCCGTCGCCGTGCCCGGTCGGCACGTCGGCGCGTGGAGCATTGTCGGGGCGGGCGGTGTCGTTACGCGCGACCTGCCCGCCCACGCTACCGCCGTCGGCGCTCCCGCCCGCGTCATCAAACGGCACACCACCGAATAGCGGCACGCGCGTGCCCGCCGCCTGAACAGCGCCGCGCAGGCCGCGTACCACCCATCTCCTCACCGATCCAACCAGGCACCCCGATGGCACAGGCAGAAATTCCACGCGAGATGCTCAAGCAGGCGATGAAAGAGGCGCTTGCCGAAACCCTCAGCGAGCAGCGTGACCTGTTGCGCGACGTGCTGGCCGAAGTGCTGGAAGACGCCGGGCTCGTCGAAGCCATCGAAAGGGGGCGGCAGACCGGGGCGGTGTCCCGCGCGCGCATTTTCGACCTCCTCGAAGGCGGAGCGCCGTGAAGACGGCCTTTCGCAAAAGCTTCGAGCGTGACCTGAAAAAGCTCGGCAAAGACCGCCAGATGCTGGGCCGCATCCGAGATGCAATAGAAGAAGTCGAAGCAGCGGCGGCCCTGGAAGACCTGACGGGCATGAAGAAGTTGAGCGGGGGCACCGGGGCCTACTACCGGCTTCGGGTAGGCGACTACCGCGTCGGCCTCGAGGTGGAGGGCGATCAGGCTGTCTTCGTGCGCTGCCTCCACCGACGCGAAATTTACCGCTACTTCCCCTGAACGCCCCCTGCCGCCAATCTCGAACAGCCTTCCTCGATTACCGATGCCCACTACGCGCTCGTGAACGATACCGAAAAGCAGCCCCGCATCTACCTGTCCTCGCCCCACATGGGCGACGAAGAACAGCGCTTCGTGGCCCAGGCGTTCGAGACCAACTGGGTTGCCCCGCTCGGCCCGCACGTGGACGCCTTCGAGGCCGAGTTCGCCGCGCATGTCGGCGCCGGGCACGCCGTCGCGCTGTCTTCGGGCACGGCGGC
>CBDUCD010000547.1:0-1791 GCA_965365535.1 uncultured Rhodothermales bacterium
GCCCGAAGCGCTCGGCGTGCTCGATAATCATCACGGTCGCGTTCGGCACGTCCACGCCCACCTCGATCACGGTCGTGGCGACGAGGATGTCCGTCTCGCCCGCCTTGAAGCGCTGCATGGCCTCGTCTTTTTCGTAGGACAGCATCCGCCCGTGCACCAGGTCCACGCGGTACGGGCGGAATTCTTCCTGCAAGTGCGCAAAGCCGCTCTCGGCGTCCTTGAGGTCGAGCTTTTCGCTTTCCTCGACGAGGGGATAAACGACGTACGCCTGCCGCCCCTCGCGCAGCCTTTCGCGCAGAAAGGCATAGACCTCGCCGCGCCGCGCGTCCGAGCGGACGCTGGTTTCGATGGGCTTGCGGCCCCGGGGGCGCTCGTTCATGAGCGTCACGTCCAGGTCGCCGTAGAGCGTCATCGCCAGCGAGCGCGGGATGGGCGTGGCGGTCATGAGCAGCATGTGGGGCCGCTCGCCTTTTTCGAACATCGCCGCGCGCTGCATCACGCCAAAGCGGTGCTGCTCGTCCACGACGGCCATGCCGAGCTTCTGGAACGCGACCTTGTCCTCGATAAGGGCGTGCGTGCCGACGGCCACGTGGGCGCGCCCCTCGGCCAGGTCGGCGAGGATTTCTTCGCGGAGGGCCTTGCGCTGCCCGCCCACGAGCAGGTGGACGCCCAGCCCGAGGGGTTCGAGGTAGCGCGTCAGATTCGCGTAGTGCTGCTCGGCGAGGATTTCCGTCGGGGCCATAAAGGCGCCCTGGTAGCCGCTATCTATGGCGTGCAGCAGCGCCGCCACGCCCACGACGGTTTTGCCCGACCCCACGTCGCCCTGGATGAGTCGGTTCATCTGGCGGCCCGTGCCCGTGTCCGCCACGATGTCGCGGATGGCCTTTTGCTGGGCGCCCGTCAGCTCGAAGGGCAGCACGTCCTCGACAAAGCGCCGCACGAGGGCACCGGGCGGGCCGAGAATGGCGCCGGGGTGCTCCTGCCGCGTCTGCCGCGTGCGCAGCAGCATGAGCTGGAGGTAAAAAAGCTCGTCGAACTTGAGGCGGGCGCGGGCCTGCTCCAGCTCGTCGCCATTTTTGGGGAAGTGGACGGCCCGGAGCGCCACGCGCCCGTCCATGAGGCCGTGCTCTTGGCGGAAACTCTCGGGAAAGGGGTCGTCGAGTTCGAGGCCGTACTCCTTGAAAAAGCGGTAGATGAGGCGGCGCAGCGTGCGGCTCGTCAGGCCCGTGCGGTCGAAGGCGGCGCCGCCGGGGTAAAGGGCGATGATGCGGCCCGTGTCGAGGGCGGCGCCCTCCTCGTCGAGCTTGTCGAAGTCGGGGTGGGTAAAGGAGAACTGCCGTCCGAACTTCTGGGGGCGCCCGTGGAAGGCGACGCGCTCGCCCACTTTGAACACGCGCGGCATCCACTGGACGCCCTGAAACCAGACGCACTTGAGGCGCTGCCCGGGCTCGTCCTCGACGAGCAGTTCAAAGCGCTGCCGCCCGCCCGGCACCACGCCCGCCACGCGCACCGTGCCCACGACGGTAACGGAGGTCATGCCCTCGTCGAGCGCGCGGATGGGCACGACGGTCGAGCGGTCGAGGTAGCGGCGCGGGTAGAAGTGCAGCAGGTCGCCCGCGGTGCGGACGCCGCTCTTGCCGAGCACGTCGGCGCGGCGCGGCCCCACGCCCGGCACGTCGGCGAGTGGAAGGTCGAAAAAGCTCATGCGGAAAGGTAAGGTGGTGGGGTGGCGAGGTGGTGGGTGGTGCTTGGAGGCATTCGAGGGGGGCCGCGCCCTTTTATCCGCTGGTG
>CBDUCD010000548.1:0-1783 GCA_965365535.1 uncultured Rhodothermales bacterium
GAGGCGCCTGCCGCCGACGCGCACGCCGCGGGTAGCACGCTGGTCAGCGAGGCCACGGAGCCCGTGGTGCTGCCGGGCGAAGCCCCGACGCCCGCGACGCCCGAGGAAATTGCCCAGGCGCCCGACGCCGGCGAGGCCGAGCAGCCCGTCGTGATGTCGGTCGAGACGCCCGACGAGGCCGAGGCGACTGCCGAAGCCGCCGGCGTCACGGACGACGTGCCGACGGAAAAGGCGGACGAAACCGCCGCTGCCGACGCGGAGGCCGACGCCGAGAAAGAAGCCTGATCCCGGTACGCGCCGCGCAGCCCGCGGCGCGCTGTTCTTTGACCCACTGCTGTGACGCCTCCCGCTCCATCGCTGATTCAGGTGGGCCGCATCTACCGGCCCCACGGCACGGCGGGCGCCTTTAAAGTCATCCCCGACACGGACGACCCCGCCCGCGTGGCACGCCTCAAAACCGTGTTCGTGGGCCCGTCGCCCGGCGCCGTCACGCCCCTCGCGCTCGTGTCGTGCCGCACCATGCCCACCCGGCACGGCCCGTCGCTGCTCGTCGCCGTCGAGGGCGTGGACACGCCCGACGCGGCTGAAAAGCTGCGCGGGCTGAACGTGTACGCCGACGAACGGGACCTGCCGCTCGAAAAAGGCGAATACTTTCTCCACGACCTCATCGGCTTTGCCGTGGTGTCGGACGAAGGGGAAAGGCTGGGCACGGTGCGCGACGTGCGCGAGGGGCCGATGTACCGCTTTTACGAGGTGCAGCCGCCCAGCGGCCCGTCGGTCCTCGTGCCCGACGTGCCGGCCTTCGTGCTCGACCTCGACCTGGACGCGCGGCGCCTCGTCATCCGCCCCGTCGAGGGGCTTTTCGAGAATTGACGTGCTACGGTTCGACCTCATCACGGCGCTGCCGGGCCTCGTCGAAAGTCCGCTCGCGCACAGCATTTTGCTGCGCGCCCAGCAGGCGGGCCTCGTCGAAATCCATGTGCACGACCTCAGGCAGTACGCGACGGGCAAACACCGCCAGGTGGACGACTACCCGTACGGCGGCGGCGCCGGCATGGTGCTCAAACCCGAGCCCATCGCGGCGTGCTACGCGGCCATCAGGGACGAGGCGCAGGCGGCAGGGCAGTCCATTGATGCCTTCGTGTTTCTCACGCCCGACGGCGACGTGCTTTCGCAGAGCATGGCCGCCGCGTTTTCGATGCACGGGTGGATCGTGCTGCTCGCGGGGCACTACAAAGGCGTGGACCAGCGCGTGCGCGACCTGTTCGTGACGCACGAAGTCTCCATCGGCGATTACGTGCTCTCGGGCGGCGAGCTGCCCGCGCTCGTCCTCATAGACGCCGTCGTGCGACTGGTGCCGGGCGTGCTCGGCGACAGCCAGTCGGCCCTCTCGGATTCGTTCATGGACGGCCTGCTCGACGCGCCGGCCTACACGCGCCCCGCCGACTTCCGGGGCCACCGCGTGCCCGACGTGCTGCTCTCGGGCGACCATCCGCGCGTGGAGGAGTGGCGGGACGCGCAGCGCCTCGAAAAAACACGCCTGCGCCGCCCGGACTTACTCGATTAGCGTCACAGCTTTTCTGTACTGGCGGTTTGAGACGGGAGGTTCCAAAACAATCCCATCTCAAACCTCCAACCTCAAATCTCCTTTCTACATCAACTCCCAACTCATAAAAATCATGGCTACCGATCTGATGCGTCTGGTGGAAGCTACCCAGTTCCGCGAAGACCTCCCGACGTTTCACCCGGGAGACACCATTTCCGTGCACGTCCGCGTGATCGA
>CBDUCD010000549.1:0-1782 GCA_965365535.1 uncultured Rhodothermales bacterium
ACGCCCCACGCCCCATGCATCGCTTTTTACCACTCGCGTTTCTCCTGTTCGCCGCGTGCGACGGGGCGGTGGACAACAGCTTCCGCGCCGAGTACATCGTCGAGTCGTACCAGATGGTCGGCGAGGCGCTGGCGACGGTGCAGGTGCTGCGCAACGCGCCCGTGGCGGGGGTTTTCGACCGCGACGCCCTGGCCGTGCGCGACGCGACGGTCGAGGTGCAGCTGCTGCGCGACGACGGCAGCGTCGAGGCGCGCTACCCCTACACCCACGCCGGGCGCGACCGCTACACCCCCGCCGACTTCGAGGCGACCGTTCGGCCCCTGCGCCGCTACCGCCTCGAAGTGCGCGTGCCCGGCTTTGCCCCCGTCATCTCGGCGGAAACGCTCACGCCCGACACCTTCACGTTCGTGTCCGCCTCGGCAGACTCGGCCACGTACGGCGTGGCCGCAGAGGCGCTGACCTTCAACGTGACGCGGCCCGCGTACCCCGGCAGGCAGGCCGTCTTCATCTTCTCGACCGAAACCCTGCTGCCCGAACTGACGCTGCGCGACGCCGTGCCGTTCGTGCGCGCCTTTCTCGACGGCAACCGCAACGGCATCGTGGACGCCGAGGAGGACGACGCCGAGGGCAACGAGCCCAAACTCGAAGACCTGCGCGTGGGCTCGTCGCCCCTCATCAACGAGAAAACGTATGGCCTCAACCCCGACGGCACGCTGCGCATCGAGCTGCCGTGGATTGCCGTGCCCTTTTACGGCCCCGACCGCGTAAGCGCCAGTGCCGTGGACGACAACCTGTACGACTTTCTGCGCTCGCAGGCCGCGCAGCAGGGCGGCTCGACGCTGTCGCCGGGCGAGATTCCCAACGTGCTCGACCGCGTGCAGAACGGCGCGGGGCTGTTCGCCTCGTACAGCCGCGTCGTGAAGGAGGTGTTCATCAAACGCCCCGACAGCGACCCCTGAGCGCAACCCCGCCGGGCGCCGCGCCGTTACGCGTATTTTGCACGCCAACCCTTCCAGGCGATGAGTCCAGAGCGCCGCTACAGCGAGCAGGAAATCGTAGCCATTTTCGACAAGGCGGCCCGCGCCCAGCGCGCCGCCCAGCAGGGCCTGCACGGCGAGGGCCTGACGCTGGCCGAACTCCAGCAGATCGGCGCCGAGGCGGGCCTGTCGCCCGACTTCGTGGCCCGCGCCGCCGCCGCCGCCGACCGCATGGTGGTGGCCGCGCCGCCCGAGCGCTTTCTCGGCCTGCCCACGGGCGTGGCCCGCACCGTGGCGCTGCCCGGCACCTTTTCCGACCGCGACTGGGACCGCCTCGTGGCCGACCTGCGCGACACGTTCCGCGCCCGGGGCCACACGAGCGTCGAGGGCGGGCTGCGCACCTGGCGCAACGGCAACCTCCAGGCCGTCGTCGAGCCCGCCGACACGGGCCACCGGCTGCGCCTGCGCACCCGCAAAAGCGACGCGGCGGGCACGCTCGGCTTCGGGCTGGCGGCCTTTCTCGTGGGCCTGGTGTTTCTGGCCCTGCTGCTGCTGACCAACACCGACGTGATGTCGCTGAACCAGGGCTGGGGCGTGCTGCTGCTCGTGGGCGCCGGGCTGGCGGGCACCAAGGCGTTCCAGCTTCCACGCTGGGCCGCCGAGCGGGCGCGGCAGATGGAGGACGTGGCGAATCGCGCTGCCGAGCGCGCCGCTGCGGACGCCGCACCCCTCGCCGAAGCGCCCTCCGCCCGCCTCGACCTCGACGCGCTGCTGGATGACGAGGACGCCCCCGACCGCGCCGCCC
>CBDUCD010000550.1:0-1769 GCA_965365535.1 uncultured Rhodothermales bacterium
GGGATGGTGCCGCCGCCAAAGACGATGATGTCGTCGGCGCCTTTCTCGCGCAGCAGGTCGAGCACGCGCTTGAACAGGACGTTGTGGGCGCCCGAGAGCAGCGACAGCCCGAGGGCCGCCACGTCTTCCTGGATGGCCGCCTCGACAATTTGCTCGGGGCTGCGGCGGATGCCGGTGTAGATGACCTCGAAGCCGGCGTCGCGCAGAATGCGGACGACGTATTTGGCGCCCCGGTCGTGGCCGTCGAGGCCCGCTTTGCCAAGCAGAATACGGGGTTTCTGGGTTGCTTGCGCCATGGTGGGTAGGGGTGGAGGTAAGCGGAAATGCAACGCTGACGGCGCCCCGGCGGGTGGCAGCGCGGGCGTAAAGTAGCCGGCGCCCTACCCTGCCGGGTCAGCATAACACCACCCCACACTGTAAGGTGATCCCCTACAAATACGGTGGAAGGGCTTCTTTGAAGCTTTTCGGCAGGGCGGCGGCGGGGCTGCCGTAAAACTTCACCAATTCGCCCCCTCCATTTCGCACGGCACGCGCCGCTAGAGCGTCACGCGCTGCACGATGGGTTCGAGCACGTCGAGCTGCGCGGCGCCATCGCCCACCACGAGCCGCGCCCGCACGCCGATGGGAAGCGTGTTTTTGGCGGGGAAATGCCCGTACACCAGCCCCCGCGCAACGGGAATGGCGAGGGGGCGCGTGTAGTCGGCAATCACCTCGTCGGTGGGCAGAAAGGGGCGCGTGCCGTCCGGCTCGGCCTCGGTAAAGCCGCCCAGCACCAGCCCGCCAATCGCGTCGAGGATGCCGGCGAGTTTGAGGTGCGCAAACAGCCCGTCGAGGCGGTAGGGCTCCTCGCCCACGTCTTCGAGAAACAGGATGGCGCCCGCCAGGTCGGGCAGGTAGGGCGTGCCGATGAGTCGCGTGACGAGGCTCAGGTTGCCGCCCAGGAGCACGCCTTCGGCGCGGCCCGGCTGCACGGGTTCGAGGGCTTCGCCGCCCGGCCCCACGAGCGGCCCGGCGTAGCCGTCGCGGGCAAGGGCCCAGAACAGCGCCTCACTCTTTTCGTCCGGCGCGTCCCACTCGACGGCCACCATGGGGCCGGACAGGCCGGGCAGGCCGGCTTTCGTCCAGAGGGCGAGGTGGAGGGCCGTGATGTCGCTGTAGCCGACGACGAGTTTGGGGTGGCGCCGGGCGGCAGCGTAGTCGAGGCCGGGCAGCAGCCGGAGGGCGCCGTAGCCGCCGCGCACGCAGAACAGGGCCTGCACGTCGGGGCGGGCCAGGGCCGCGTTGAACTCGGCAAGGCGGGCCTCGTCGGGGCCGCAGAGGTGGCCGTGGGCCGCAAAGTCCGCCCGCAGCGTCTCGACGGTGTAGCCCCGGCTCTGGAGCGTCGTGATGCCGCGCAGCGTGCGCGCCGGGTCAAGTGGCGCACTCGCCGGCCCAACGACGAGAATGCGGCTGCCGGGGACGAGGGGGGGGAGCATGGAGGTGGTGGGGTGGTGGGGTGGCGGGGTGGTTGGTGAAGTGCGGAGGCGGGGTGGGGCGCGGTGGTCGGAAAGGCGATTGCTGGAAGGGCGCGGTGGTCGGAAGGGCGCGGCTGCTGGGAGGCTGCTGCCCGGCCAGCCCGCGCCTCTCGCGTCTCGCCCACCCCACAGAAGCATCGAAGGCCCCGGTGGCCATCACGTGCCACTTCCCTTCACCAACAACCCCGCCACCCCACAACCCCACCCCCTACAACCATCGTTTGTGCTTGAAAAAGAGCACCATCCCGACGGCCA
>CBDUCD010000551.1:0-1756 GCA_965365535.1 uncultured Rhodothermales bacterium
TCGCGCTCCATCGCGTCCGTGCCGGCGTCGGCCATGTGGAAGCTGTAAGCCGTGTCGTTTTCGGCCTGCTCGCGGGCGTCCACGAGCTGGGCGCGCATACTGTCAATGTCCTCGGTCGCCTCGCGGCGGCGTTCGAGGATGAGGTTGCGGAAAAACTCCAGGTCCTCGTCCGACATGGGCGAGGGCTTGTCGGCAAAAGGCGCTTCCTCCGGCCCCAGTTCGCCTTCGAGGGCGGGGTCGTCGTGGAGGGGGACGGCGATTTTATCGGTGGCGAGGCGGTCGGCCTGTTCGTCAGCCATGATAACGGGGATGTTTGCTGCCAGAAATGGGAGACGCGCCCGAAAGCGCGTCACGAAACCCGCCTGAGCCCGACGTGGAGCCATTCGTCCCCCACGTCGAAGCGCTCGGCAGTGCCTTGCGGCATGGCCGGCGATAACGTAAGGGCCAGGGTCTCGTTCCGAATGTAGCTGGCGTGGCGGGCCAGGGCGCGGGCCAGGGCGGGCGAGGCCATGAAGGTGAGATGGATGCGGTCGGCCACGTCCAGCCCGGCGTTTTTGCGCAGGTTCTGGATGCGGTTGACGGCCTCGCGGGCCAGCCCCTCCTCGACGAGTTCGGGCGTCAGCGTGGTGTCGAGGGCGACCGTCACGCCGCCTTCCTGGGCCACGAGCCAGCCCGGCACGCCCTCGCTCACGACGGCGATGTCGTCGCCCGCGAACGCGACGGGCACGCCGTCCACGTCGAGCGTGACGGCGCCTGCCGTGGCAAAAGCGTCAATCTCGGCCTCGGTCATCGCGCGGATGCGGTCGGCGGCGGCCTTCATGCCCTTGCCCAGCTTTTTGCCCAGCACGCGGAAGTTGGGGTGGGCGCTGCGCTGCACGAAATCGCTGCCGCCGTCCACGTACTCAAAGGCGCGCACGTTCACCTCGTCGAGCACGATGGGGCGCACCTCCTCCACGTCGCTTTTTTCGACCTGGGGGCCCAGCACGACGAGCACGCGCGCCAGGGGCTGCCGCACGCCCAGCGCGGCCTCGTTGCGCAGCCCCAGCACCAGCGAGGCCACCGTCCGCGCCAGCGTCATCCGGCGCTCCAGGTCGGCGTCGCGGGCGCGGGCGTCGGGCGCGGGGAAACGGGCGAGGTGGACGGAAAGGGCCCGGCTGCCGGGCGCGCCGGACGCCAGGCTCTGCCACAGCCACTCGCCGAAAAAGGGCGCGATGGGACTCATCAAGACGGACACCGCTTCGAGGCAGGCGCGGATGGTCTGGTAGGCGGCCAGCTTGTCGCGCGCGTCGCCGCTTTTCCAGAACCGGCGGCGGCTGCGCCTGACGTACCAGTTGGAAAGCTCGTCCACGAACGCCTCGACGGCGCGGGCGGCTCTGGTCGGGTTGTAGGCCGCGTACTCGGCGTCCATCTCCTCGACGGTCGCGGCCAGCCGGCTCAGAATCCAGCGGTCGAGTTCGGCGCGCTCGGCAAGGGGGATTGGGGGCGCCTCGAAGTCGGGCGCGTCCAGGTTCGCGTAGGTGGCGAAAAAGGAGTACGTGTTTTCGAGCGTGCCGAAAAACTTGCGGCGCGTTTCTTCCAGCCCGCGCTCGGAAAAGCGCAGGTTTTCCCACGGCGGCGCGTTCGAGAGCAGGTACCACCTGACGATGTCGGCGCCGTGCTGCCCGATGGTGGCAAACGGATCAACGGTGTTGCCCCTGCTTTTGGACATCTTCTCGCCGTTCTCGTCGAGGACGAGGCCGTTGACGACGACGTTTTT
>CBDUCD010000552.1:0-1755 GCA_965365535.1 uncultured Rhodothermales bacterium
CGCGGCGCCTCGACGCCCGACAAGCCTTTTGGCGAGTTCGACGGCTGCCTCGGCGGCTGGAACCTCGACGGCGAGCCCTACACCACCACGGCGGGCACCCGCTGGGACTGGTTCCGCGCCCGGATGCTGGGCGGGCGCACCAACCACTGGGGCCGCATCTCGCTGCGCTTCGGGCCGGACGACTTCCGGGGCAAAAGCCTCGACGGACACGGCGACGACTGGCCCATCGGCTACGACGACCTCGCGCCGTATTACGACAAGGTGGACCGCTTCGTGGGCATCTTCGGCAACCGCGACGGCTTTCCCAACGAGCCCGACGGCGTGTTTATGCCGCCGCCCATGCCGCGCGTCCACGAGCTGCTGGTGATGAAGGGCGCCCGCAAAATCGGGATGCCCGTCCTTGCCAACCGCCTTTCCATCCTCACGCGCCCCCTCAACGGGCGCCCGCCGTGCCACTACTGCGCGCAGTGCGGGCGCGGCTGCTCGACGGCCTCCAACTTCTCGTCGCCCTCCGTTTTGCTCAAGCCCGCCCTCGCCACGGGCCTGCTCGAAATCGTCCCCCACGCCATGGCGCGCGAGGTGACGGTGGACAGGGAAGGCCGGGCGACGGGCATCTCGTACGTGGACACGCAGGACTTGCAGGAGTACCAGGTGCGCGCCCGCGTGGTGGTGCTGGCCGCGAGCGCCTGCGAAACCGCCCGCCTGATGCTCAACTCGAAGTCGCCGCAGCACCCCGACGGGCTGGGCAACCGCAGCGGCGTCGTGGGGCGCTACCTGATGGACTCGACGGGCACGGACATCGTGGGCTTTTTCCCCGAGCTGGCAAACCGCCCGCCCTACAACGAGGACGGCACGGGCGGCGCGCACATCTACATCCCGTGGTTTGGCGCCAAGGAAAAGCGCGACTTTGCGCGGGGCTACCACTTCGAGGTGTGGGGCGGGCGCGGGCAGCCGGGCTACGGCTTCATGGGCGGCGTCCACACCTACAACGGCCTGCCGACGCTCGTGAAGGACACGCCCGAGCCGCACCGCGGCGGCGGCTACGGCCTCGCCCTCAAAAACGACTACCGGCGCTACTACGGCGCCTTTGCGGGCTTCTCGGCACGCGGCGAGATGATTGCCCGCCACGACAACTACTGCGAGATAGACCCCGCCGTCGTGGACCGCTTCGGCATTCCCGTGCTGCGCTTCAACGTGACGTGGAGCGACGAGGAGTACAACCAGATCCGCCACGCCCACGTCAAAGGCCGCGAACTCGTCGAGGCGATGGGCGGGCAGGTGCTGGCGCCCATGCCGACCCGCGAGCAGGGCTACGGCATCCTGACGCCGGGCCGCATCATCCACGAAGTGGGCACCGCGCGCATGGGCAACGACCCGGCGGCGTCGGCCCTCAACGCCTTCTGCCAGGCCCACGACGCGCCCAACGTGTTCGTGGCCGACGCGGCGCCGTTCGTGTCGCAGCCCCACAAAAACACGACGTGGACGATTCTGGCGATGGCCTGGCGCACCGCCGAGCACATCGCCGAGTTGAAAAACCGCCGCGAGGTGTAGGGGGTGAGGTGGCGGGGTGGTGAGGTGGTGGGTAGAGGGCAGAGAGGGTGCAAGGCGTCGTGCCCTGAAGCGCGATGTCGGGAAGCCCGTGTTGTTCTCGATTCCTGTCCCCACAGACCCGCCGCCTGGCCCCCACTCATCGCCTCTTCCCCTACCCCTCCAACGCCGCACCGCCCCCCGACCTCGCCCCGCCGCAGTCCTTCA
>CBDUCD010000553.1:0-1755 GCA_965365535.1 uncultured Rhodothermales bacterium
AGCGAGGCGAAGCCGAGCGTCAACCAACCAGCAGCAAACCAGCCTATTCCCCCTCGTGCAGGTGGTTTTGCGAGGCATCGTACACGTGGTAACCGCCGACGGCAAAGGCGTGGTCTTCGGGCCGCGCCCGGTCGAAGACGGGCTGGCCCTCGACCCACGTCTGCTCGACGCGCGTGTACACGCTGAAAGGCGGGCCGGAAAGCACGACGAGGTCGGCGTCCTTTCCCGTTTCCAGCGTGCCCACCCGGTCTGCAACGCCCAGCATCCGGGCGCCGGCGCGGGTGAGGGCGTCGAGGGCGCCGGCCTCCGTCATGCCCGCCCGCACGGCCAGCGCCGCCGAGCGCAGCAGGAGCCGCGAGTCGGTGATGTAGTCGTCCGTGTGGAAGGCCACGGGCACGCCGGCGCGTTCGAGGATGCCGCCGTTTTCCATCTCGATGTCGAGCGCTTCGAGCTTGCCGCCCGGCGCGTCGAGCACGATGATGGACGCGGGCGCGCCCGCCGCCGCGATCTCGTCGGCTACCTTCCACGCCTCCGACACGTGGTGCAGCACGGGCGTGAAGCCAAACTCGCGCCCCAGCCGCAGCGCCGTCAGCACGTCGTCGTGGCGGTGCGTGTGGAAATGAACCGTGCGGCGCCCGTCGAGCACCTCGGCGAGGGCCTCCATGCGCAGGTCGCGCGCGGGGCGCTGCGTGGTGTCCGTGGCCGCCTTTTCGAGCTTGTCGCGGTACGCCTGCGCCTCGACGAACAGCTCGCGCTGCATGGCCGCCGACCGCGCCCGGGTGCCGGGAAAGGTGCCGCCGGCGGCGCGGATGGGGTTGGTGCCGTTGGCCATCTTCATGCCGCCGCAGACCTCGGTGAGGGGGTCGTGGCAGACGAGCAGCAGGTCTTCCACGCGGCGCCCGTCGCGCAGCTTGAGATACGCCGTCTGGCCGCTCATGAGGTGCCCCGAGCCCGGCATCACGTTGACGGTCGTGATGCCGCCGGCGCGGGCGCGCTCGAGCGTGGGCGAGCGCACGTCAATGGCGTCGAGGATGCGCACGTCCGGGTGGAGCGCCGCCGACGCGTCGCCGCCGTCGCCGCCGCCCACGTGCGAGTGCGTATCTACCAGTCCGGGGATGATGGTTTTGCCCGTCACGTCCACCCGACGGGCATCGGCGGGAATGGCGACGGCGCCCGATGCGCCCACGGCCACGATTTTGCCGTTCTGCACGACGACGACGCCGTCGGGAAGGGGCGCCGACGCGACGGGGTACACCGCCGCGCCCACGAAGGCGACGGGGCGCGGCTGGGCTGAGGCGAGCGAGGCCAGCGCGAGGCCGGCGAGCAGGGCAGAAAAGAGGCGCATGGCTGTGGGGAAAAGCTGGCGTAACCTACGCCGCCACCCCGCTCCGATCAACCATGCCCACCCTCCGCGACGACGGAAAGACCGTCACGCTCGACCTCCACGGCGCCCGCATTGCCGAGGCGCTGCGCATGGCGCAGCGCGCCCTCGCCCTGGCCCGGCAGCGGGGGCGCCGCCGCCTCGACCTCGTCCACGGCGCCTCGACGAGTGAGGGCGATGCCCGCCGGCCCACCATCCGCAGCGCGCTCTACGACTGGCTCGACGCGGGCGGCGCGGCAGGCGCCCAGCCCCGCCGGGGCGATGCCGTGCTCCAGCTCCACCTCGACCTCGGCGCGCGCGCCATCCCCCAGCCCATCACGCTGCGCGACGTGTGGACGTAGGGACGTGCCGCGGCACGTCCCTCGGCTGCGCGG
>CBDUCD010000554.1:0-1749 GCA_965365535.1 uncultured Rhodothermales bacterium
TCAGACGGCGAAGTTGGTGTAGTGCTCGAAACGCATCAGGATGCGCCGCACGTACGTGACGGGCTCGACGCCCCGACAGTAGCCGTACTGCACCACCTCGTCCTGGTAGAACTCGGGCTTCGACTTCTGGAGCAGGTAAAAGGCCACGTCCTCCCAGCTGTTCGGGTTTTTGTGGTACTTCTCGGCCAGCCGCCGCGCGTCCTCGACGTGGGCGTGGCCCGTGTTGTAGGAGGCCAGGACAAACTTGACGCGCTCGTCGGGGTCGGCGATGAGGGGTTTCCAGTAGCTATCGAGCCAGTTGATGAAGCGGATGGCGCCGGCGATGCTGTTCTGCGGGTCGTCGGGGTTGGTGACGCCGTACTGCCGGGCCGTGGCGGGCATGAGTTGCATCAGCCCCTGCGCGCCCGCCCACGAGCGCGCCCGCGGGTCGAAGCGCGACTCCTGAAACATCTGCGCGGCCAGCAGGCGCCAGTCCCAGCCCGTGCGCAGGCTGTCGCTTTCGCGGCGCAGCAGCGCGTCGTAGGGCGAAATCTGGCCCTTGCCCACGGCCATCTCTTCGGAGCCGAGGCGCTCTTTGAAGCCCAGCCGGTCCTCGAAATAGCGCCGGTAGATGTCGCGGAAGGCGGTGCTGTCCTTGAACGCCGTCAGCCACGCGTTCACGTCGTCCAGCAGGCCGTCGGCGCCGCGCGGCACGCCCCATCCCACGCGCTGCCACACGCTGAGGGCCGGGTTGACGGCCACGTTTTCGTAGTACGCCTGGTTGAGCTGGGCGATGTCCTCGTTGGCGACGGTAAATCGGATTTTGCCCTCCGACACGTCGCGGATGAGGTTTTCGATGGGCACGTCGGCAGCCACCTTTTCGACGTAAATGTCGCCGCCGATCTCGTCAATCAGGTGGTCGAGGCGGCGCGCGTAGCCCGACCCCTCGGGCACGTAGATGGTGTCGCCGATGAGTTCAAAGGGGTACTGGACGAGGTGCGGCGCCACGTCGTCGTACTCGCGCCCGTCGAGCGAGTCGGGCACCTGCTGGATGAGTACCTGGCGGGTGACGTGCAGCGGCTCGGTGAGCACCACGTCCTCCAGGTCGTCGCGCAGGTCGGTGCTGACGAGGCGGTAGGCGACGAGGTCGGCCTCGCCGTTGTGCAGCCGCCTGAACATGGCGTCCACGTCTTTCTCGACCACGATTTCCAGGTCCACGCCCAGGTGATCGGCGTATGCCTGGAGCAGTTCCATCTCGTAGCCCAGCGGCTCGCCCCGGTAGAGGAAGTACGAGACAGGGTTGTAGCCCGTCACGGCGACGAGCTTGCCGCGCGCGCGGATGGTTTCGGGGGTGGGCAAAGGCGCTCGCCGGCTTTCGGCGCGTCGCCCCGCGTCGCCCAGGGCGCACGACGAGAGGGTCAGCAGCGCGGCGAGCAGCGGGAAAAGCGGGCGTGAAAGCATGGCAGCGCGGGCAAAGAACGTGGGCAAAGCGTCGTTACCGGCAACCTCCGCCCGCGGTGCCGCCCGCGCTGGAAACCCCTGTAACGATAAGCCCTTGCGGCCGTCAGCCTCCGAATGGCGTAGTGCGTGTTGCGTAGTGCGCGTTGCGTAGTGCCAACCGCCAACCTCACCGGTAGCGTTCGAGGGTGAACTTGGCGCCGAGGTAGCGGCGGCGCACCTCCTCGTCGTCGGCGAGGGCCTGGGCGGTGCCTTCCTTGAGGATGTTGCCCTCGTAGAGCAGGTACGCCCGGTCGGTGATGGCGAGCGTCT
>CBDUCD010000555.1:0-1735 GCA_965365535.1 uncultured Rhodothermales bacterium
TACCTGCGTCCGTGGCAGGTGGCGGGGCGCGTCGTGGCGGCGGTGCGGGCGCGGCTGCCCGCCCGGCTGCCCGCGCCGCCGGAGAAGCTGCACGGCACGTTCCGCCCGCACGCCGCGCCGCCGCAGCACGACCCGTGGAATACCGCCGACGGCATCCGCGCCGGGCGGTTCTGCTTTCTCGACGAGAGAGCCAGGCTGGGGCGGCCCGTCCGCTGGGCGGCGCCCGAGAAGCCGCTCCTGTGGCGCTTCAACCTGCACTACTTCCATTTTCTGCACCTGCTCGAACGCGGCGAGCAGGAGGCGTTGTGCCGCGAGTGGGTGGCCGCGCATCCGCCAGCCGTGCAGCCCGCGTGGCACGCCTACCCTACTTCGCTGCGCATCGTCAACTGGTGCCGGGCCGATGTCCAGCCCGCCGACCTCCAGGCCAGCCTCTACCGGCAGGCGGCGCACCTGTACCGCCACCTGGAAACCCACGTGATGGGCAACCACCTGCTCGAAAACGCCCGCGCGCTCGTCCACGCGGGCTGCTTTTTCGAGGGGCAGGGCGAGGCGCCGCGCTGGCTCGAAAAGGGCCTGCAACTCTACCGCCGCGAAACGCGCGAGCAGGTGCTGGCCGACGGCGGCCACTTCGAGCGCTCGCCCATGTACCACGCCCTCGTGCTCGAAGGCTTCCTGGATGTCCTCAACCTGCTGCCCGAAAACCACCCCGACGCGCCATTTTTCCGCGAGGTGTGCCGGAAGATGACGGCGGCCTTCCCACCGTTTGTCCACCCCGACGGCAGCCTCGCCCTTTTCAACGACAGCACCCGGGAAATCGCCCTCGCGCCCGAAGCCCTTTTCGGCTACGCCGACGCCCTCCTCGGCACGCGCCCCGACCCCTGCTGGAGCCTGCCCGAAACGGGCTACCACGCCTACCGCGACGGCGCGTGGCACCTCGTGTGCGACGCCGGCCCGGCAGGCCCCGACTACCTCATGGCCCACGCCCACGCCGACGTGTTTTCGTTCGAGCTGTCGGTCGGCGGCGTGCTGTTCATCGTGGATACAGGCGTTTTCGCCTACGCCCCCGGCCCCGCCCGCGACTTCGTGCGCAGCACGCGGGCCCACAGCACCGTCGAGGTGGGCGGCGCCGACCAGATCGAGACGTGGGGCAGCTTCCGCGTCGGTCGCCGCGCCGCGCCCTGCCACGTCGAAGTCGAGCGCGCCCCGCAGCGCTTCCACCTGACGGGTCAGTTCGATGGGTACACGCAGGCCCTCGGCCACGCAGCCCTCCACACCCGCACCTTTGCCCTCGACGCCGCTGCCGGCACCCTCCGCATCGCCGACCGCGTGGCGATGGACGCGCCGCAGCCCATCGTTTCCCGCCTCACCCTCCACCCCGACGTGAAGGTCGAGGTCGAGGGAAACGAGGCGCGCCTCGAACGCGGTGGCGTGCGGCTGCGCGTCGAGGCGTCGCACGCCATCGAGGTGGACGAGGGGTTCTACTGCCCGCGCTTCGGCACCGCCCTGCCGCGAACGGTGCTGTGCCTGCGGGAAAGCAGGGTGAAAGAGGCGAACCTGTGGTTTTTACTGACGCGGCAGACTTAAGGGGCCGTCCGAAACGTCTGATAGGGAAGGACATAAATGCATTATTCCAGTCCTCCCCATGTCTGACCTCCGCAAAGCACTTACCGGTTTTCTGCTCCTCCTTCTGCTGTGCGCGGCCAGCGCTGCCCAGGAAGCCCCTCTTTTCGCCCTC
>CBDUCD010000556.1:0-1718 GCA_965365535.1 uncultured Rhodothermales bacterium
TCAGGGGATGGCGAGCCACTTGTGCGTCTGCACGCTCAGCCGCCACTGCGGGTGGGCGAGGCAGTACGCGATGGCCTCGCGGGTGTTGAGGGCGGCGTCGGGGCCGTCGAGGGGCTGGAGGAAAAAGTGGCGGAAGGCGAGCGGGGCAAAGCGCTCGGGCGGGGCGAGGGGCTGCGGATAGACGAGTTTGAGTTCGTCGCCCGCCGTCAGCACGAGGCGCGCGCCGGCCTTGGGCGAGACGCAGACCCAGTCCAGCCCGGGCACCGCCGGGCGGGTGCCGTTCGTCTCGACGGCCACCTCGAAGCCCGCGCGGTGCAGCGCCGCCACGAGCGGCGCGTCGAGTTGCAAAAGGGGCTCGCCGCCCGTGCAGACCACGTACGGGCGCCCGCCGCCGGGCCAGCGCGCGGCCACGTGTTGGGCGAGGGCGTCGGGCGTGGCGAACTGGCCGCCGCCCGGCCCATCGGTCCCCACGAAGTCCGTATCGCAAAAGGTGCAGACGGCGCCCGCGCGGTCTTTTTCGCGGCCCGTCCACAGGTTGCAGCCCGCGAAGCGCAGGAAAACGGCGGCGCGGCCCGTCTGCGCGCCCTCGCCCTGGAGCGTGTAGTACGCCTCCTTGACGCTGTACACCTTCACGGCAGCACGTGCCAGACGGCGACGTAGTGGCAGGCGCTGCCCGCGAGCACGAACAGGTGCCACACGGGGTGCGCCCAGCGCCACTTTTCCCACAGGAAAAACGCCACGCCGCCCGTGTAGCACGCGCCGCCCGCCGCCAGCCAGGCCAGCGCGGGCGCGGGCAGGGCGGCAACCAGCGGACCGGCAAAGGCCACGCTCAGCCACCCCATCGCCAGGTAGAGCACTGTGCCGCCGTTGTGGTAGCGCGCGGGCGAGAACGTTTTGTAGAGCGTGCCGCCCACGGCCAGCAGCCACACGAGGGCCAGCATGAGGTAGCCCCAGCGGTTGCGCATGGCTACGAGCACGAACGGCGTGTACGAGCCGGCGATGAGGTAGAGGATGGCGAGGTGGTCGAGCAGCCGCAGCCGCCCTTTCCAGACGGGGTGCCTGCTGCCGTGGTACCACGTCGAGGCGCCGTAGAGCAGCACGAGCGCCCCGCCAAACACGACGCACGCGAAAACGGCGACAGGCCCGGCGCCCATCGCGGCCCACGCCATCACGGCCAGCCCCAGCACGCTCAGCACCAGCCCCACGCCGTGCGTGAGGGCGTTGGCCCATTCGTCGGGCGTGCGGGCGGGGGCGGCAGGGGCGTTCATGGCGGCGGCGGGCAAAGCAGGCAGGCCCAACGCGCCGGCGGCGCCTCAGATTCCACCCGAAAGTGGGCGCACGGCCAGCGTCAGGCGGCTTACGCACACCAGCCGTCCCAGCCGGTCTTCGATGCGCACGTCCCACACCTGCGTCGAGCGGCCCAGGTGGAGCGGGCGCGCCGTGCCGGTGATGTGGCCGCTGCGCACCGCCCGCACGTGGTTGGCGTTGATTTCGAGGCCCACGACGACCGCCTGCTCGGGGTCGAGCGTGAGCCAGCCGCCCACGCTGCCCAGCGTCTCGGCCAGCACGCACGAGGCGCCGCCGTGCATGAGTCCGAGGGGCTGGTGCACGTCGGGCGTGACGGGCATCTGCGCCGTGATGGCGTCGTCGCCGACCTCGGTGAACGTGATGCCGAGCAGCCCCGCCAGCCCCACGGCGGCGATTTCGTTGAGCTGTTC
>CBDUCD010000557.1:0-1715 GCA_965365535.1 uncultured Rhodothermales bacterium
CCGCCCGCCCCGGCGCCCGCCCTCCTGCGACGATGTTGTTTGTGCCAGTAGCTGCCACCGCCCGCAAGCCTGGCCGCTCCGACCTCGATCAATAACTCTCGTCCTCGCCCGGGAAGTCGCGGCGGCGCACGTCGGCGACGAAGTGCGCCACGGCGTCGGTGATGGTGGCGTCGAGCGTGGCGTAGCGCCGCACGAAGCGCGGGTGGAAGTCGGTCGTCAGGCCCAGCAGGTCGTGGAGCACGAGCACCTGCCCGTCGCAGCCCGCGCCCGCGCCGATGCCGATGGTGGGAATCGACAGGGAGGCCGACACGTCGCGCGCCAGCGTGGCGGGGATTTTCTCCAGCACGACGGCAAAGCAGCCGGCCCGTTCGAGGCGCCCGGCGTCGTCGCGGAGGGCGTGGGCCTCCTCGTCCTCGCGGGCGCGCACGCGGTAGGTGCCGAATTTGTAGATGCTCTGCGGCGTCAAGCCCAGGTGGCCCATCACGGGGATGCCCGCGTCCACGATGCGGCGGACGGCGTCCTCGACGGCCTGTCCGCCTTCGAGCTTGACGGCGTGGGCGCCCGTCTCCTTCATCACGCGGATGGCCGACACGAGGGCTTCTTTCGAGTTGCCCTGGTACGTGCCGAACGGCAGATCCACGACGACGAGGGCGCGCTGCGCCGCCCGCACCACACCCTGCGCGTGCGCGATCATGTGGTCGAGCGTGATGGGCAGCGTCGTTTCGTGGCCGTGCATCACGTTCGAGGCCGAGTCGCCCACGAGAATCACGTCCACGCCGGCGCCGTCCACGAGGCGGGCGAGGGTGTAGTCGTAGGCCGTGAGCATGGCGATGGGCGTGCCCGCGCCCTTCATCTCTTGCAGCGTCTGCGTCGTCACGCGGCGCGCGGCGGTGCTTTTGGGGCCAACGGTTTCGGTGGACATAGGGCTACTCTTTGTAAAAACGCCCGTCGAGGTGCCGCCCGATCAGCATCGAAACGACGCGCAGTTGCAGCAGCAAGTGGTTGGTGTCGGCGGAAAGCGACGCGAAAGACTGGCCCGCGAGGGCGTTGAGCTCGCGGACGAGCATACCCCTCACGTTCGTGGGCGGCGCCTCGGGGTCGAGGTGCTCCACGATGTCGTCGAAGCGCTGCCGCAGGTCGGTCACGATTTCGAGCGCCTTGTCGCGCCCTATCGTGCCCGCGCGCAACTTTTGCAGCAGCTGGCACTGGTAGGTGCGGCACGTGCCAAAGCGCTGCTCGTAGATGGTGCACTGCTGGTTCTGGAAGCACCGGGGCGGCTCCTGGAAGTACGTCTTGCCGTTTTCCAGCAGAATCGTCAGCCCCAGCCCCTCGGCAAACGGGATCTCGTCGCCCACGATTTCGACGTGCGTGTAGATGGCGCCCCGGCAGCACAGCCCGCACGCCAGGCACACCGCCGAGATCGTCTCGTCGAGGGCGTCGGGCGGAGGGGGCAGGGCGTCGGGCATGGGCGGGGGCGCGTCAGTCGCGCAGCAGGTCGAGCAGGTGGACAACCGTGGCGCGCAGGTCGCGGCGGTCCACGACGGCGTCGAGAAAGCCGTGCTCCTGCAGAAACTCGGCGCGCTGGAAGCCCTCGGGCAGATCCGAGCCGATGGTTTCGCGGATGACGCGCGGGCCGGCAAAGCCGATGAGGGCGCCCTTCTCGGCGATGTTGAAGTCGCCCAGCATGGCAAACGACGCCGTCACGCCGCCCGTCG
>CBDUCD010000558.1:0-1707 GCA_965365535.1 uncultured Rhodothermales bacterium
AAGGTCAAGTTTTCTGCCAAAAATTTTCTTCAGCTCAGCACAACGCTTTATGCTGTGCATAAGCATTTGCGCGGCCGAGCGCCCGAAGTGGAGGTCGGAGACGAACAGGGTCACGGGCGGCGCGGGCAAAAGGGCAAGCTACGGCGCCCTGCCCCCGTCAGGCGCCGCCGATGACGGCCTGGAGCTTTTCCATGAAGCGCTCGATGCGGCGCCCGTTGACGCCGAAGTCGCTGCGCCCCACCCGGCTGGCGCTGCGCAGGTGCAGCACGGCCCCGCCCTCGTGCTCGGCCACGCGGAGCGCGAAGTCGTCCTTGAAAAAGACGACGCGGAAAACGGCGTCCACGTGCATCCGGTCGGCGTCGAGGGCGACGTGGACGGGGTCCATGGCGGCAAGGGCTTCCTGCGCGGCAGCGAAAAGCGCGGCGGGCGCGAGCGGAAACGGATGGCTTTCGCGCCGGCAGTTGCCCGCGTGGGGGCAGGGCGGCAGGGGGTTGGCGTCCATCAGTACGCCTCCGCCGTCGCTTTTCCCTCCAGGGCGCGCGTGTCGTTGTACTTGGAGGGGCACTTGACGAGGATGTGCTCGGCCACGAAGGCATCGCCCCGGGCGTAGCCCTCGACGACCACCTGCTGCGCCTCCTCGAAGTTGGGCGGCTTGGGGTCGTGGTACTCGACGCGGCGGCGCAGGCCGTGCTCGTCCTCCATCACGAACTGGAAAACGTCGGCCTCGCGGTCGTACGTCGCCGGCTCGGTTTTCACCCACGTGCCCACCACGTGCGCGTTTGCGCCCGTGCGCGCGGCTTCCTCGAAGCCCATGTAGCCGCCCACCTGCGCGCCAAAGGAGGTGAACAGCAGAAAGCCGAAAACGGCGAGCAGCACGACGCCCGCAATGGTCTTGATTTTCATGGCAGCAGGGCAAAAAAGAGGATTACGAACGATGGGTGCGCGGCGCGGGTTCGATTTCGCGCTCGAGCCGGTCAATGCGGCGGTCGGTGCGGAAAAGATAGAACGCGATGCCCAGCCAGATGATGAGCACGACGGCGAGGACGACGTAGAGCTTGTCCTGCTGCAACATGTAGCGCTCCAGCCCGACGGGCGCGGCGTTGGGCACTTCGGTCAGCGTGCGCACCGAGGGCGCGGCGACGGAGTCCTGCGCGAGGGGGGTAATCGTCATGCGTCGAAGGGGTCGGGGTGGAGGCGGCGCCTGATCCACGCCAGGCGCACGCGCTGCGTGTAGAGCAGCCAGAACAGGCCGATGAAAAACAGGAACGACGGGTAGAGCACGACGCGCATGAGCGGGTGCGTGATGGCCGAAAACGCCGGGTTGCCCTCGGCGCCGGGGTGCAGGCTTTCCATCTGCCGGGGCACGACGTAGAGCAGAAACGGCGCCGTGGCAACGGCAAAGAGGTTGTACGCCGCCGCGATGCGCGCCCGCTGCCCTTCGTCGTCGAAGGCGGAGCGGAGCACGAAGTAGGCGGCGTAGATGAGCATCTGCACGGCGGCCATCGCCTGCTTGGGGTCGTTGTTCCACCACAGGCCCGTGCCCTCGTACCAGGTAAAGCGCGCCCACATCATGCCCGTCGTGAGGCCGAGCACGCCAAAGACGAGGCCCAGCCGCGCCGCCTCCGCCGAGCGGATGTCGGCCAGCGGGTCGCGGGTGCGGAGGTAGCGGAAGGCGTGCCACGCCGACAGCCCCATCGCGGCCATGAG
>CBDUCD010000559.1:0-1707 GCA_965365535.1 uncultured Rhodothermales bacterium
GGGTCGGCCAGGCGCAGCATCGTCACGTCGTAGCTCGTCACGGCGGTGCCGGGCTGGCCCCACCTGGCAGGGTCGGCGGCGCGGCGCGCCTCGACGGCGGCGACGGCCTCGTCGGGGTACGTGGGCAACACGCCCCGGTCAATCAAATCCTGCTCGACGACGTCGGCGCCCCGGTCGTGGTCGGCGGTCGTGACGCTGTGCGTCACGCTGGCCGTGGTCGCGTCGTAGTGCTGGATCCAGAAGTGCGTCAGCAGCAGGAACACGAGAAACGTGCCCGTGATGCGGTGCAGAAACCAGTTGTTGGCGTTCGAGCGGTGGTTTTTGCCGTAGGTCATGGCGCGCCGGGGTCAGTGGGTGAAGTGCGTCACGAGCGCGTAGATGGACGGGTAGCCGCCGGCCAGAATCATCAGCACGGCCAGGGCGCCCAGCGTCCAGAAAAGCTTTTTGTGGTTGGGGCTCCACCCCAGAAAGTCGATCAGCACGATGCGGATGCCGTTGAGCATGTGGTACACGACGGCGCACCACAAGAGAAACTCGCCGACTTTGAACAGGGGCGCGTGGTAGGACGCGATGAGTTCGTTGTAGGCGGCGCGGTTGCCCAGCGACTTGAGGCCCCAGATGTGGAGCATGATGTACACCACGAGCGCGAGCCCGCTCAGGCGGTGCGCCATCCAGGCAAACATGCCTGTGCGCACTTTGTAGGGTTGGAAAACCTTGCGCTTTCTCGAGGGCGCGTCCAGCGTGTCGGCGGCCATAGGATCGGGGTAATAGGGCGGGCGAAAGGCGGTACCGGCGGTCAATATAGGCACGTGCCCTGCTGCCGCGCGGGCGCCCGCAGCCTTTGCAGGCAATTGACGGGCGCCCCGCTGGCGCATCGAAAAAGGCCCATTCTCCCCGAAAAGGAGGCGGCCCCGGACGGCCAGCAGCAGCCCGGGGACGCGCCGCTGGAACAGGGCAGCACCCCGGCGGTGGGGGCCGCACGCCAATCTGACCCGGCATCCCCGGCGCGTCGTTCTCGCTCCGCCCCTGGCACCGGCCCGCCGGCAGTCCGCCTGGTGCCTGTCGCCGGCAATGCGGAAAAGGCGTGGCGGGCCGCGGGCAGACGCGACCGGCTATCCCACGGGAAGGGGAGGACCCAGCATCGTCATGCCGTGCGAGGCGAACAGCGACGCCATCACCGGGGGCGCCGGCGCGCTGCCCAGCTCGGCCAGCGCGGCCAGGAACGACGCCATCTGCCCGGCCGGCTGGAAGGCGATGAGGAGCCTTCCCTGTCCCTCGCTCACGTGCGCCCACACGTGCGGAACCGCGCGCGGAGCGAGAACCGCGTCGCCGGGGCCGAGGTCGAACCGCTCGTCGCCGATTTCGACGTGGTAGGCGCCTTCGAGGACGTAGAACCACTCGTCCTGCGCGTGGTGGACGTGGCGCGGCGGGCCGCCCTTTTCCCGGTCGGTGTGCTCGATGATGTAGAGGTCGCCCGCGGTATCCTCCGGCGGCACCTTCGCGTCGATGCGGAGGCCGCCGAAAACGTGGCGCGGGCGATCCGCGCCGTCTCGGCCCGCCCGGACGAGGGTGGCCTTGCGCCGGCGCCGGGCGAGGGCAGCAGCAGGCCCGGAGGCGCAGGAGGCCAGCAGCGCGGCCGCTGGGGCGGTGAGCAGGAAGGCGCGTCGTTCGATGAGGCGCATGGGAGGTACCTCAAAGGTTGAAAGG
>CBDUCD010000560.1:0-1706 GCA_965365535.1 uncultured Rhodothermales bacterium
TCCTTGAAAGCCTCAAAGCCTCGACGGGCGTGGACATCGCGGGCCTGCTCAACCGCGCCAGCAGCGCTTCCGAGGGCGACGGCAAGCGCTGAACCCGTTTCGCGTCGCCCCGTTTGCGTCCTCTCCACCCTTGCTGCCCCCGCCATGAACGCCGCGCCCCTTCTTCACCTCACCGAAAAGGATTACCTGACGCTCGACCAGGCCAGCGAGCACCAGCGCTTCGAGTACTACGACGGGCACGTCGTGGCCATGGCCGGCGCCTCGCTGCGCCACGAACTCGTCGTAGCCAACCTCATCCGCGCGCTGGGAAACCGTCTGGGAGACGGCCCCTGCATCGCGCTGGGCAGCAACGTGCGGGTAAAGCTGGAGGAAAGCCGGTCGTACGTCTATCCCGACGTGACCGTCGTGTGCGGCGAGCCCGACCTCGTGGACGGCGCGCCCGACCTGCTCACGAACCCGGCGGTGCTTATCGAGGTGCTCTCGAAAAGCACCGAGAAGATAGACCTGGAGGTCAAGGCCAAAAGGTACCGGCAGGTGGCGTCGCTGCAGGCGTACGCGTTCGTGGAGCAGGACGAGCCGCACGTCGAGGTGGCCGAGCGGCGCCCCGAAGGCTGGCTGCTGCGCGATGCGGAGGGCCTGGAAGCTACTTTCGCCGTGCCCGGACTGGGCGTCGAAGTGCCGCTGGCCGAGGTGTACCGGGGCGTGACCTTCAGCGCTGAGGGCGGCGGGCGGCCCTGACGGTCGGCGAGGCGGCTTCGAGCACGGCGTAGCGACGGCGCGGGCTATGGCAGCCAGCCCATTTCTTGCAGGTCCTCGACGGGCTCGCTGAACGAGCACGAGCCGAACGACGTGGCAAAGGCGTCGCGGGCGGCGGCGATCTCGGCTGTTGAAGCCGTCAGGTCGCGCCAGCCAAACGTGGCGGGGCCGAGGTGGAACGCCGCCGCGTCCTCGTCCTCCAGCAGACGAGTAAGCGCGGGCGCGTCGAGATGGTGGGTGTAGAGCAGCACGGCGCCGCCAAACACGTTGACGAAGCCGTGCATCCGGGTTTCAGCCTCGTCGCGGTAGTGGCGGACGGGGTGGTGGAGGCCCGCCGTGGCCTTGAAAGGCACGCCGGCCCGGTGCGCGTCCACGAGGGCGTGGGCGAGGGCAGCGGGCGGCGGGAAGGCGTCGGCGGTGGTGCCGCCGGTGCGCAGCTTGAGGCCCAAGCGCAGCCCACCCCTCGCGTTGTGGGCGGCAAAGGCGGCAAGGGCGCGCGGGCGGAGGGCAAGGGCGTCGGGGCCAAAGCCGATCTCGAAAAAGACGGGAAAGGCGTAGCCGGCCTGCCCGAACACGTCGGCCACGCGGGCGGCCAGCTCGGCGGCTTCGCCCTCGGTCTGCACCGACAGGGGCAGGCGCACCTCGAAGGCATCGGGGGCGACCAGGCCGGGGTGCGCCTTCTCGAACCGCGTCATGGCCTCCACGTCGTCTGCCGTGGCGCGCAGAAACGCCGCGCCCGTGGCGCCGCCCGTGCCCAGGAGGGACAGCGCGTAGGGCTGTTCGGGCGCCGGTGCGGCCACTTCCGCCAGCTCGGGCAGGCGGGCGGCAGGCATCACGAAGCGCGCCAGCATCCACGCGTGGGGCAGGGCGCGGTGGGCCACGAAGCGCGCCCAGGCCGCGCCAAAGGGCAGCGCGGCGGGCGGAAACAGGCCCGCGTAGTCCACGATGCG
>CBDUCD010000561.1:0-1704 GCA_965365535.1 uncultured Rhodothermales bacterium
CCGCGTGCCCGGCACAACAACACAGAGGCTGCCTCCCATCCGGAAGGCAGCCTCTGTACCCAACCTACAACAAACTACCCACACCCCACTCCTACCGCACCAGCGTCACGGGCTGCGTGTGGACGCGCCCGCCGGTTTCGAGCCGCACGAAGTACAGGCCCGACGGCAGCCCGCCGGCGTCGAGGGTGAGGGGATACGTGCCTTCCGCGCGCGTCTCGTCCAGGAGCAGGCGCACCTGCCGTCCGAGGGCGTCGTAGAGCGCCACGCGCGCGTGCTGCGGCGCGGCCAGCCGCAGGTTCAGGTGCGTCTCGCCCGCAAACGGGTTGGGGTAGGGCGCGTCCAGCCCCGTGGCGTCGGGCACGCCGGGCGCCGCCGCCACGCGCGCGAACAGGTCGTCGTCCTGCGCGTCGTCGTAGTCGTCCACGAAGGGCACGGCATCCACGCCGTCCTTGCCCAGCCACGCGCCGATGGCGCACTCGTGGGGCATCATGAGGTAGCGCACGCGCTCGGAGTCGGTAATCATGGCGTTCACCGACGAAAGCGCGTTCACGACGCCCACGCCCGTCCGGTTGCGGTCGCGGGCGCGCTCCTGGAGGATGGAGACGACTTCGGCGGGCGTCAGCTCGGGCCGGATGGAGCGCATCATCGCAACCGTCGCCGTCACGAAAGGCGCGGCGTACGAGGTGCCGTCGCCGTAGTACCAGATGTCGTGCGGGCCGCCGACGACGATGTGCTCGCCGGGGGCGAGGATGTCCACGCCCGTCCTCGCCGAGAAGCCGGCAAAGTCCATCGCCTCGTTTGCCGCGCCGACGGAAATCACGCCGTCCATGTTGGCGGGAAACGTGGCCGGCTTGTCGGTGGCCGCGGCGTCGTAGTTGCCCGCTGCCGCCACGACGATGACGTTGGCCGCGAGGGCTTCCTGGATCGCCGCCTCGACCAGCGGCGAGTAGCCGATGCGCATACTCAGGTTGATCACGTCCACGCCCCTTTCGACGGCCAGCCGGATGGCCCGCGCCACGTAAATGCTGACCGGCCCGAAATCGCCGACGTTGTACGAGATGAGTTCGGGCGTCGTGTTCTGGAACAGGGGCGGGTTGGCGTAGCAGCCGTCCGCGCCCCAGTTGCCCACCATGCCGATGATGCCGCTGCCGTCGTGGCTGCGGTCGCCCATGAGCGTCAGCAGGCCCAGCGCGTGCGGCACGGGCCGCCCCGACGAGGGCGCCACGGCCACGTGCTCGACGGCCACGCCGTCCAGCCCGCCGTTCGCCTGCTCGTCGCTTCCCACACCGCTGTCAATGACGGCAATGCGGACGCGCTTGTGGGCCAGGGCCGGGTGCCACTGCGCCAGCGCCAGGCGCGTTTTCATCAGCCCCCACTGCTCCCAGTAGAGCGGGTCGTTGGGGAAAGGCAGGGGTTTGTAGGACGTCTTGGCGTAGGCGTACTCGGGCTCGTCGAACGTGCCCTGGCTCACGATTTCCAGGTGCTGGAAATACTGGTACAGCGGGTAGCCATCCAGCGAGTCGTTGACGAGGGCGTCGAAAAACGGGTCCACGTCCTCCTGCCGCTGCAGCGTGAGCAGGGTAGCCCCGAGCGTGGTGTCCTCGGTGATACCCAGCCCAAACCGCTGCTGCAGCAGGCCCAGCACGCTTTCGTAGCCGCCGATGATGATGATGGGCGGGTTGATGGTCGAGCCGCTGCCGCCCA
>CBDUCD010000562.1:0-1698 GCA_965365535.1 uncultured Rhodothermales bacterium
CTACACCGTGACGGCCAACCTGGCCGGGCTGCCGGGCCTCGTCGTGCCCGCCGGCCTGCACCCCGACGCGGGCCTGCCCGTGGGCGTGCAGCTGCTCGGGCGCCTGCTCGACGAGGCCACGCTGCTGCGCGCCGGGCGGGCCGCCGAGGGCTATGGCGGGGGCGCGTAAACCGGGCGCGTGCCGACGCTATCTTGGCCCGAGAGGGTGGAGATCAGAGGTTAGAAACCCCTCCCATCGCCAACCTCCCATTGTCAACCTCCAACAACCAACCCCATGAGCATTCTCGTAGGCAACAGCACGCGCCTGGTCGTCCAGGGTTTTACGGGCAAAGAAGGCAGCTTCCACGCCCAGCAGATGATCGAGTACGGCACGGCGGTCGTGGGCGGCGTGACGCCCGGCAAAGGCGGCACGCGCCACCTCGACCGGCCCGTGTTCGATACCGTCTCGGAGGCGGTGCGGGCCGAGGGCGCCAACACGTCCATCATTTTCGTGCCGCCGCCTTTTGCCGCCGACGCCATTCTCGAAGCTGCCGACGCGGGCATCGGCACGATTATCTGCATTACCGAAGGCATTCCCATCCGCGACATGCTGCCGGCGTACCATTACGTGCAGAAAAAAGGCGTCCACCTCGTCGGGCCCAACTGCCCGGGCGTCATCACGCCGGGCGAGGCCAAGGTGGGCATCATGCCGGGCATGATTTTCTCGCCCGGCCCCATCGGCGTCGTCTCGCGCTCGGGCACGCTCACGTACGAATCCGTGGACCAGCTTACGCGGCAGGGGCTGGGGCAGACGACGGCCGTGGGCATCGGCGGCGACCCCGTCATCGGCACGCGCTTCGCCGACGCGCTGCGCCTTTTCGAGGCCGACGGCGCGACCGAGGCCGTCGTGATGATTGGCGAGATTGGCGGCACGGCCGAGGAGGAAGGCGCGGCCTTTATCAAGGCGCACATGACCAAGCCCGTCTTTGCCTTTATCGCCGGGGCGACGGCGCCTCCGGGGCGGCGGATGGGCCACGCGGGCGCCATCATTTCGGGCGGCAAAGGCACCGCCGAGGACAAGTTCGCCGCCCTCGACGCCGCCGGCGCCATCGTCGTCAAAAACCCCGCCCTCATCGGCGAGACCGTCGCGCGGCACCTGGCGAAAGCCTGATACCAAGTCGCTGAATTACCAGCGCATTCCCTTACTCGTCACTCCCGCGAAGGCGGGAGTGACGGAAACAGAACGCGTTACAATCTCTCAGAACAGGTATGAGACGCGGCAGCGGGCTGTGCCGCGAACCCCGGCCGCTATTTGCAGGTGGCCGGGGTTTTCGCGTCTAGCACGCACTCCATCCCCGCCGCGAACAGCCGGGCGCCGCCCTGCGAGGGGTGGCGCACGTAGTGGGCCTCGACGCCGGCAGCGGCGAAAGCCCGTTCGGCCACGCGCCCCACGGCTACGCAGCACGCGGGCCGCAGCGCCGCCACGAGGGCTGCCGTAAAGGGCACGAACCGCCCCACCTCGGCCCGCGTGGGCGTGCGGATGGTGAGCGGCGCGCCCGCCCGGTGCGGGTGAAAGGGCACGGCGTTCCACGTGAACACGCGCCCGCGCGCCGCGCCGACGACGCGGTGGTAGATGCGCCCGCTGTACTCGGCGTGCGGCTCGCCAGCGCTGGTCGGGTGGCCGTCGAGCCAGAAATGGGGGTCGGCAAGCTGGGCTTC
>CBDUCD010000563.1:0-1691 GCA_965365535.1 uncultured Rhodothermales bacterium
CCAACCCCTTGGAAACCGAACACGCCTTTACCTGCCCGTACTGCTGGCAGACGATCACGATGCTGCTCGACCTTTCGACAGAGGGCGAGCAGCGGTACGTCGAGGACTGCGAGGTCTGCTGCCGTCCCATCGAAATCACCTTCCGCGCGGGCGAAAGGGGCGAACTTGACCATTTCGACGCCCGGCCCGCCCAGCCCTGAACGCCATGCCCGAGAGCCTTCCGTACGACGAAACCCTGATCGCCGAGCGCGTGCAGCGCGTCCGCGACGAGATGGCGCGGCACTGCGAAAAGGCGCGCCGCGACCCCGCCGCCGTCACCCTCGTCGCCGTCACCAAGACGCACCCCGACGAGGCCGTGCGGGCGGCGTGGACGGCGGGCGTGCGGCATTTCGGCGAGAACCGCGTGCAGGAACTCGTCCAGAAAGCCCGCCTGCATCCGGGCGTGGTGCAGGGCGGCAACGTCCACTGGCACCACATCGGGCACCTGCAAACCAACAAGGCGCGCGACGTGGTGCGCTATGCCGAGCTTTTCCACGCCCTCGACACCGTTCGGCTGGCCGAGGAGATAGACCGCCGCGCCGAGGCCGAGGGCCGCGTGATGCCGTGCCTGGTGCAGGTCAACGTGTCGGGCGAGGCGTCCAAGTTCGGCGTCGCCCCCGCCGACGCGCACCTGTTCGTGGAAAAGCTGGCCGCCTGCCGCCACATTGTCGTGCGCGGCCTGATGGCCATTGCCGCGCCCACCCCCGACCCCGAACGCGTGCGCGGCCAGTTCCGCCTGCTGCGCCAGACGATGCACACCTTTGCCGCCCACCGCAACCCCGCCGCCCAGCTCGACTTTCTCTCGATGGGCATGAGCGGCGACTTCGGCGTCGCCATCGAGGAGGGCGCCACGCACGTCCGGCTGGGCAGCGCCCTCTTTGGCGCGCGGGGCTGAGCGGGGCGGGGCCGGCGGCGCCTCGTTATCTTGCGCCAACCCCAACGCTTTTCTCGTGATGAACATCTCGCCCCTCGACATCCGCAAGCAGGACTTCTCGCGCCG
Source organism: uncultured Rhodothermales bacterium (assembly GCA_965365535.1). Taxonomy (GTDB): domain Bacteria; phylum Bacteroidota; class Rhodothermia; order Rhodothermales; family BA12; genus CBDUCD01. Next base: position 1,040 of record CBDUCD010000563.1, read on the forward strand.
CCTGCGCGGCTACGACCCCGAAGAGGTGCAGGCGTTTCTGCACACGCTTTCGGCCCAGTGGGACGGCGTGCTCGAGGACGCGCGGCGCCTGGAAGAACGCCTCCGCGACATGGAATCGAAGCTGCGCCACTACGAGCGCGTCGAGGAAGCGCTCCAGCAGGCCCTCCAGACGGCCCGCGAAAGCGCCCGGCAGGCCATGCAGGCCGCCGAGCAAAAGGCCCAGCAGATTCGCGGCGAGGCCGAACTCGACGCCGAGCGCATCAAACGCGACGCCGAGCAGGACCGGCAGCGCATCCGGCAGGAGACGCAGGCCCTCCAGGGGCGCCGCAACGAGGTCGCCGCCCGGCTGCGGGCCTTTCTCATCTCCGAGATGGAGATGCTGGCCCACTTCGACGGCGAAGACCCCCTCGGCTTTGCCAAGCTGATGCCCGCCGAGCACCGCCGCCTCCACGCCTCGCCCGGCGTCGAGGACGTGTCTTTTGGTGCCGACGTGCCTTTCGACAGCCAGCCGTCCGGCAGCGACGCATCCGGCTTCGAGGACGCCACCTCTGCCGACGAGCCGCCGCCCCTCGCGCCATCCGATTACACGTTCAGGGCGCCCGACCGCGTTCCTGAACCCGAAGCACCGTCGTGGGCTGAACCCGCCGACGAC
>CBDUCD010000564.1:0-1672 GCA_965365535.1 uncultured Rhodothermales bacterium
CGGGTGTGCGGTGCGGGCGCGGGTGTGCGGTGCGGGCGCGGGTGTGCGGTGCGGGCGCGGGTGTGCGGTGCGGGCGCGGGTGTGCGGTGCGGGGCGCAATGAATTGCGCCCCTACGGATTGCAATAGAGCCGCAGGGCGCAGGACGTGCCGCGGCACGTCCCTACTCCTCCCTTGAGGGAGGTGGCCCGAAGGGCCGGAGGGTGTGGGCCACAGACGCACAGACGAACACCTCCACCCGCGGAGCCTTGCCCCGAAGTCGGGGCCGTTAGCCCCAGATGCGTAGTCCTGAACCAACCATCAACAAACCAACCCCAAAACTCCCGTCTCACGCCGCCTGGGCGACGGGGGCTTCGGCTTCTTTCGCGGCTTCGGGTTCGACGCCCACGTAGAGGCTCAGCCGCTTCTCGACGATGGACGGGTTGTCGCCGCGCACGATGGCGATGATGCCGATGCGGATGATCTCGCCGCGCGCCTCCAGCAGGCCCATGCGCTCGCCCACCTTGGCCGCCATGGGCAAGAACATGAGGTTGGCGAAAATGGCGCCGTAGAACGTCGTCACCATCGCCACGGCCATGCCCGCGCCGATGGCCGCCGGGTCGGTGAGGTTCTGCATCATCTGGATGAGGCCCACGAGCGTGCCGATCATGCCGAAGGAGGGCGCGTACGTGCCCGCCGCCGTGAGCATCTTGGCCGTGAGGCGGTAGGCTTTCAGGTCGCTGCTGATGCGCTGCTCCATGAACACGTCAATCTCCTTCGGGTCCGTCCCGTCCACGGCCATCTCCAGCCCGAACTTGATGAGGGGGTCTTCGACCTCTTTCGTTTTGCGGTCGAGGGCGAGCAGCCCCTCGCGGCGCGCCACGCGGGCCAGGTCGGTAAACTGCTCGACGTACTGGTCGAGCGTGGGCGGCTTGAAGGCAAAAAACTCCTTGAGGCCGCCGCCAAAGGCCTTCATGTCGCCCAGCGTGAAGTTGACGAGCAGGGCCGCGATGGCGCCGCCGCCCACCATGAGGATAGAAGGCACGTCGAAAAAGGTGCCCACCCCACTCCCCATGAAGATGGGGAAAAAGATGAGGAACAGGCCGAGGAGTAAGCCGATGGGCGCTGACTTATCCATTGCGGTGGCGGGCAGGGCGCGGAGGGGGCGGAAGGAGAAAAGCCGTCAGCCCTTTCAGCCGAACAGGGCGTCTATGTCGTCCTGCGAGGCGGGGCCGCTGGCGGCAGGCGCGTCGCCGAAGAGGGCGTCTATGTCGCCGGCAGCGACGGGCGCGGGGGGCGGCACGTGCGCGGCGCCCGTCGCGGGCGCAAACAGCGCGTCAATGTCGAGGTCGAGGTCGGGGCCGGCGGCAGCAGGCGCCGCGCCGAACAGCGCGTCAATGTCGAGGTCGGCGGCGGCGGGCTGAGGCGCGGCGGGCGCGGCAGGCGTGGGCACGAACAGGGCGTCGAGGCGCGAGGTAAGCGTGTCGGCCATGCCGTCGCCGCTGGCAAAGGCGGCCATCGTGTGGTCGGCGCGCTGCTGGTGGTCGCCGCGCGGGTTGTAGCGGGCCGTCGGGTCGAAGCGCGACTGCGTCGAGCGCATCTCGGCCAGGTCGTCCACCTGCACTTCGACGTCCTGCCTGAGGCGCTCGAAAATCTCGGCCATGCGCACGCGCACGCTTTCGATGAGGTGGTTGA
>CBDUCD010000565.1:0-1671 GCA_965365535.1 uncultured Rhodothermales bacterium
CAGGCGGCGCCTCCGAGGCCGCGTGCAGCAGCACGGCAGCGAGGGCGGCGGCGCGGCGCGTGGGTTCGTCCGGCGCCAGCACGTCGGGGCGGAAGTGCTCGGGCACGAAATGCGTCGAGAAGTGGCCCGACGTGAAGGCCGGGTGCGCCATCACGAACTGCCCGAAGGGAATCGTCGTCTCGACGCCCGCGATGTCGTACTCGGCGAGGGCTCGCGCCATGCGCCCGATGGCCTCGGCGCGCGTGCGGCCCCACGTGCTCAGCTTGGCAATCATGGGGTCGTAGTGGACGGGCACCACGCCGCCTTCCTCGACGCCCGCGTCCACGCGCACGCCCGGCCCCGACGGCGCGGCGTAGCGGACGAGCGGGCCGGGGTCGGGCAGGAAGTTCTGCCCGGCGTCCTCGGCATAGACGCGGCACTCGATGGCGTGGCCGTGGATGTGCAGGTCGGCCTGCCCGTAGCCCAGCGTTTCGCCCTGCGCGATGCGAATCTGCTCGCGCACCAGGTCGAGGCCCGTGATCCACTCGGTCACGGGATGCTCCACCTGCAGGCGCGTGTTCATCTCCATGAAGTAGAAGTTCAGGTCGGCATCTACGAGGAATTCGACCGTTCCCGCCGAGTAGTAACCCACGGTCTGGGCGGCGCGCACGGCGGCCTCGCCCATCGCCTGCCGCACCGCGGGCGTCAGCACCGACGACGGCGCTTCTTCGATCACTTTCTGGTGGCGCCGCTGGATCGAGCACTCGCGCTCGAAGAGGTACACCATCTGGCCGTGCTGGTCGCCGAGCACCTGGATTTCGACGTGGCGCGGCTGCACGATGTACTTCTCGACGAATACGCGCCCGTCGCCAAAGGCCGAGAGGGCTTCGCGGCCCGCGTTTTCGAGGGCGGCGCCCAGCTCGGCCTCCTTTTCCACGATGCGCATCCCCTTGCCGCCGCCGCCCGCCGCCGCCTTGAGCAGCACGGGGTAGCCAATGCGCGCCGCCACGTCGCGCGCCTCGTCAGGCCCCGACAGCGCCTCCGTCGTGCCCGGCGCCATGGGCACGCCCGCCTTTTCCATCAGTGTCCGTGCGGCCGTTTTGTCGCCCATCGCGCGGATGGCTGGGGCCGGCGGGCCGATAAACGTGACGCCCGCGTCGGCGCACGCCTGGGCAAAATCGGCGTTTTCGCTCAGAAAGCCGTAGCCGGGGTGGATGGCGTCGGCGCCGCTTTTTTTCGCCGCGTCGAGAATGCGCTCGATGGAGAGGTACGACTGCGACGAGGGCGCCGGCCCCACGCGGTACGCCTCGTCGGCGTGCCGCACGTGGAGGGCCGTGGCGTCGGCGTCGGAATAGATGGCGACCGACGCGATGCCCATCTCGTGGCACGTGCGCATCACGCGGATGGCGATTTCACCCCGGTTGGCGATGAGGATTTTCTGGATGGGCATGGCGGCTGGGCGGGTCGAGAGCAAAAAAAGGGCAGCGCGGTCGGTGAAGATACCGCGCTGCCCGGAGGGTTGGGTTTGTTGAGTTGGCTGTGTTTGTTGATGGTTGGTTGGGTTGGCTATTGGTCATTCGTCATTGGTCATAGGAGTTACGCCGATGCCCGGGAAACCCCTCCCTTGAGGGAGGTGCCCCGCAGGGGCGGAGGGTGTTCGCCCAGACGTGCGGAAAAACACCCCCACCCGCT
>CBDUCD010000566.1:0-1654 GCA_965365535.1 uncultured Rhodothermales bacterium
GGGTTGGAGATTCGAGGTTTCACAGCCTGACGAGGGATGCTTGAGCGCCCCCTCTCCCCCTGCGGGAGAGGGCTGGGGTGAGGGGCCTCGTCGTCGGGCTCTTGCCTCCTGCCCGGCCTCGCGGCGAGCGTACCGCCCACGACACGCCACCCACAACCCACCACGGGCCGTACCTTACGGCCGCACGCCAACCCCTACCGTCATGCGCCGCCTCGCTCTTTTTCTGCTGCTCGTCCTGCTGGCGCCCGTTGCCCACGCGCAGCAGCGGCCCAAAAACGTCATCTTTTTCATCACCGACGGCTTCGGGCCGGCCTCCGTCACGTTTGCGCGCGACTACGCCGTGGCCGTCGAGGGGCGCGACCGGCTGGCCTTCGACTCGCTGCTGACGGGCACCGTCCGCACGTGGGCGACGGACAGCCGCGTGACCGACTCGGCGGCGGGCGCCACGGCCCTCGCCACGGGCCACAAGTCCTACAACGGCGCCATCGCCGTGGACACCAGCGGGCAGCCCCTGGCAACCCTGGTCGAGGCCGCCGAGAAAAAGGGCATGGCCACGGGCCTCGTCGTCACCACGCGCATCACGCACGCCACGCCGGCGGGCTTTTCGGCGCACGTGGCGCGGCGCGCGTCCGAAAACGACATCGCCGCGCAGCAGGCCGCGCAGGGCATTGACCTCTTTATCGGCGGCGGCGCGCGCCACTTTCTGCCCGAAAGCGCGGGCGGCAAGCGCACCGACGGGCGCGACCTCTTGGCCGAGATGCAGGCCGGGGGCTACACCGTCGTGCGCGACCGGGCGGGCTACGACGCGCTGGCCAAGACGCCCGCCATCGCCCTGCTCCAGCTCGACCAGCTCGCCTACGAGATAGACCGCGACGAGACGGACGAGCCCAGCCTGGAGGAGATGACGAAAAAGGCCATTGACCTCTTGAAAGGCGACCCCGACGGCTTTTTCCTCATGGTCGAGGCCAGCCGCATTGACCACGCGGGCCACGAAAACGACGCCGCCGCCCACCTGCACGACATTCTGGCCTTCGACAAGGCCATCGCCGCCGCCGTTGCCTTTGCCCGCCGCGACGGCCACACGCTCGTCCTCTCCACGTCCGACCACGAGACGGGCGGCCTCACGCTGGGGCGCAATCTGAAAGGCTACGGCGTGTACGAATTCCACCCCGAGCGCCTCCAGCCCGCGAAAATGTCGCAGATGCGCATCGCCGAGCGCATCGTGGCGGGCGAAAACGCCGGGGCGCTGCTGCAAAGCGAGATGGGCATCCCCAGCCGCGACCTCAAAGACGACGAGCGGCAGCTGCTCGACGCCGCCGTGGCGACCGGCAAGGCGCAGGACGTGAACTTCGCCCTCAGCGAAATCGTGGCGCGCCGCGTCGTCATCGGGTGGACGACCAAGGGCCACACGGGCGTTGACGTGAACCTGTACGCCTGGGGGCCGGGCCGCGAGCAGCTCAGGGGCAACTGGGGCAACGACGAGGTGGGGCAGCGCGTGGCGGCCCTGCTGGGCCTCGACCTGGACGGCCTTACCCGGTCGCTGCGGGCAAAGTAGGCGCGTGCCCCCGCACACCCGCCCGGCCTCTGCTGCCCAGCCAACCCCGTAGGGGCGTGCCGCGGCACGCCCCTACGTCCACCGCCATCCCGCCGCACG
>CBDUCD010000567.1:0-1651 GCA_965365535.1 uncultured Rhodothermales bacterium
GCAGGGCGCCGACCGGCTCGAGATCGGGTGGCTGGCGAGGTTGAAAAGGACGCTCGAAGGCGCCGAGCAGCTCGTGGACCGCGCCGCCGCGCACAGCGGCGCCGCCTGACATCGCCTATCAAAATGCGACGCTCGCCATCCCCGCCGGAGGTGAGATAAACGCCGGCGGGGATGACTGACAAGAGAGTTCAGAGGTTTTGACAGGCGCCCTGAATCGCCCCCTTCGCGGCCCGGTGGCGACGCGCCCGTTGAAGCCGTCCTTCCGGCGTGCTACCTTGCGGCAGCCCCGCGTTTGTCGCTGCGGAGTTCCACACCAAACGGGTATCGCCATGAACGGCTCCTCGCACCCCCGGGGGTGGACGCTTATTCCGCCGCCGCTGCTTTACGCGCTTCCACTCGTCGCCGGCCTGTTGCTGCACGCGCGTTTTCCCCTCGTCCACGTGGGCGGCGCAGCGGCGGCGGGGCTGCGCCTGCTCGGCATCGCCCTTGTCGTGGTGGGGGCCGCGCACACCTTTTCGAGCGCGGCGCTGTTTGCGTGGCGGCGCACCACCCTCGTCCCGCACCACCGCTCGGCGGCACTTGTCACGCGCGGCGCCTACCGGTGGACGCGCAACCCCATGTACCTCGGGCTGGCACTCATCTACGCCGGCGTGGCAGCGCTGGGCGGGGCGCTGTGGGCGCTGCTGCTGCTGCCGCTACCCCTGCTCGTGATGGACCGGCGGGTGATTCCGATGGAGGAGCGGCAGCTCGAAGAAGCGTTTGGCGCGTCCTACGCCGCCTACAAAGCGCGGGTGCGGCGCTGGCTCTAGCCGCGCCTACAGGCCGAGGGCGAGGGCGCCCACCACGTCCCGCACGTTGCGCGTGGCCTGCTCGACGAGGCCGGGCAGCGAGGGCAGCAACTGGGGCACGAACAGCATCAGGATGAACAGGCCCACGCCCAGCTTGAGGATGAAGTTGAGGCCGAAAATGTCGCCCTGCGGCGTCGTGCGGGCGTAAATGGCGAGGGACACGTCCACCAGGAACAGCGTCACGATAAAGGGCGCCGCCAGCCGGAGGGCCGTCTCGAACAGCATCCCCATCCACCCGAGGATGAGGGGGCCGGCGGCTTCGAGGTGCGCGCCGCCGAGGGGCACCATCTGGAACGAAAGCGCCAGCCCGCGCAACAGCTGGTGGTGGCCGTCGAGGAGGAGAAAGACGAGCAGAAACAGCAGGTTGACGAGCTTGCCCACGGGGTTGTCCTGGTGGCCCGACATGGGGTCGAACACGGCGGACATGCCCAGCCCCATCTGCAGGCCCAGCAGGTCGCCCATCACCTGCAAACCCCAGAACGCGAAGTGGGCGGCAAAGCCGATGACGGCGCCCGTGAGCGCCTCGATGGCGACGGCGGCGACAAAGCCGACAGGGTGCAGCGCCCAGATAGGCACCGATCCGGCAAAGCCCACGAGGCAGTACGCCAGCAGCACGCCCACCAGCACGCGCACCTGCACGGGAATGACGCGCTGCTGGAAAAACGGCGCCGCCACCAGCAGCCCCCCCACCCGCACGAACACGAGCAGCACGCCGGTCAGTTGCAGCGGGGAAAGGGGGTTCATGGGTGGTGAGGTGGTGGGTGATGCGCGGTGGCGCCGGGGCGGTCGGTGGGCGTGGGGCG
>CBDUCD010000568.1:0-1637 GCA_965365535.1 uncultured Rhodothermales bacterium
GACGGGCTGCGCGCGGGCGCCGTGACCGTGAGCGCGCCCGTTTCGGGCTACGTGCAGTACGTGGACGTGGAGGCCCTCGTGGCCCTCGCGTGCAAGCACGACGCCCTGCTGCGGCTGTGCGCCGTGCCCGGCGACTTCGCGCACCTGTCGCTGCCGCTCGTCGAAGTCGTGCCCGGGCGCTCGTTTTCGCCGGCGCTGGAAAAAGGCGTGCGCGGCGCCTTTACCTTTGGCCCCGTCCGCACGCCCCTGCAGGACAGCCGCTTTCTCCTCGACGAGCTTGCCGAGGTCAGCGCGCGGGCGCTGTCGCCGGGCGTCAACGACCCCTTTACGGCCATGAACTGCGCCGAGTGGCTCACCGCCGCCGCCGTCGTGCTGGCGCAGCGCCCGCCGCCGCAGGGCCGCCGCTACGACGACAGGGGGCGGCTGCGCCTCGTCGCCCCCACGATGGATTTCGAGACGCTGCTGCGCCGCGCCTTCGACAGCACGCGCCCCTACGTGGCCGCCGACCGGAACGCGACGCTGCACCAGCTGCGCTGCTTCGGGCAGATTGCCGAGGCCATCACGCGCGACGCCGACGCCCGGGCGCTGGCCGCGCTCGCGGCGCGCTTCTACGACGAAGCCCGCCCCACCCTCGTCGCCGAGATGGACCGGCGCGACGCCGACGCCCGCCGCGACGCCATTTTCGCCACGCTCCACGCCCGCGCCGCCGTCCCCCTCGCGTAGCAACTGCCTGCCGGCGCTTGCGGGGGGATGGCGAACGGCGCCGCCCCTATCCGCCGGGGTGGGCGCGGGCAAAAGCGCGCACGCGGGGCCACACCCGGCGTGCCAGCACGGCCAGGGCGGCAGCCTCGCCCAGGCGTGCTGCCCCCACGAGGGTGCCTGCACCAACAGCGCTGCCCAGCCCGAACAGCCAGATGCTGCCGTTGAGCAGCGCCACCACCGCCCATCCGGTGCGGCGCGGCGCCACCGGGGCAGGGGCGCGCGGCAGAATCCAGAGCGCCACGCCAAAGGCCAGCTGCACCATTGCGCCCCAAAGCAGCAGTTCGATGTGGAGCGGGCGCAGCGCCCACAGCTCCGGCCTCAGCGGCATCGCCTTGTGCACCAGCAGCAGCGCGCCGAGCGTGAAGCCCAGCACGAGGTTGACGAGCGACGCCCGCACCAGCCACGCACTTTCTTTCGGCATTGCTATTTCGTCTTGACGCGCCGCCAGAGGTAGGCCGCGAACAGCACGCCGCCGAGCCACTGCAACAGGGCCGCGGCCACCAGGCTCCAGGCCCACCAGGCGGCGGGCTGCCACGCGTGCAGCGGCTCGGCGGCGAGGCGCAGCAGCAGACCCGCGTTGAGCACCACGAAGCTCAGCCGCGCCGGGCGCGTGTTGCCATAGGGCGCATCGCGCGAGTAGCGCGGAAACAGCCAGTACGCCACGCCAAAGATGAGCTGCGTCAGCCACCCCACCACCAGCAGGTGCACGAGCGACGGCGCCATGGCCGCGAGCGCGGGCGCCCGGGCCAGCACGGGCGGCGTGAGGGCGACGGCAGCCAGCAGGCCACCGGCCAGGTAGAGCAGCGCCGTTTTGACAAAGCGGCGGGCGAGGTCAGGCATGGCGTCGTGCTGTTTGCGAGCTGTCCACGGCGGCA
>CBDUCD010000569.1:0-1633 GCA_965365535.1 uncultured Rhodothermales bacterium
CCTTTTCCTCGTACTCCTTGAGCGCGGGCGTGATGTAGCGCTCGGCGTTGACGAGCGTCTGCTTGCGGATGTAGTCGTCGGGGATGCGCGCTTTGTGGGCGTTCGTGATTTCGATGTAGTAGCCGAACACGCGGTTGAAGCCCACCTTGAGCGAGGCGATGCCCGTCCGGGCGCACTCGTCCTGCTGCATCCGCGCGATCCAGTCTTTGCCCGAGCGGGCCAGCGTGCGCAAGGCGTCGAGTTCGTCGGAAAAGCCGTCGCGGATGGCGCCGCCCTCGGCGAGGGTTGCGGGCGGCTCGTCCACGAGCGTGCGCCCGATGCGCTCGACGCCCTCGAGGCAGAGCGTGAGGCCCTCGCCCACGCGGCGCAGCGTGTCCGACGCGGCGCCTTCGAGCAGGGTTTTGATGGCCGGAATCTGCACCAGCGTCAGCCGGAGCTGCTGCACGTCGCGGGGCGTGGCGCGCCCGGTGCAGACCTTGGCCGTCAGCCTTTCCAGGTCGCCCACGGCGCGGAGTTCGTCGCGCAGCGCCTCGCGCAGGGCGCGGTCGCGCACGAGGGCCTCGACGGCGTCCAGCCGCTTTTCGATGTGATCGACGCGGCAGAGCGGGCGCACCAGCCACTTGCGCAGCAGCCGGGCGCCGCCCGCCGTGCGCGTCTGGTCGAGGATGCCCACGAGCGACCCTTCCTCGCCGGCCTGCATCGAGGCGACGAGTTCGAGGTTGCGCTTGGTTTGCGGGTCGAGGGCCATGTAGTCCTCGCTCGCGTACCGCTGGATGCGGCGCACCTGGGGAAGCTGGCCGCGCTGCGTTTCCGACACGTAGTAGAGGGCCGCCCCCGCCGCCCGCAGGCCCAGCCGCATCTCGTCGGCGCCAAAGCCTTTCAGCGAGTGCGTCTTGAAGTGGCGCAGCAGGGTTTCGTAGGCGAAGTCGAACTGGAAGCACCAGTCCTCCTGGGGCGTGATGGTGCACGCGGGCAGCCGCACCGTCGCCAGCCAGTCGCGCTGCTTTTTGTCGATGAGGATTTCGGCGGCGCCGATGGTGACGAGCGTCTCGGCCAGCCGCGCCTCGTCGGTTTCGGACACGTAGAACTCGCCCGTCGAGACGTCTATGAACGAGAGCCCGACGCGCCCCGCCTCGCCGCGCTCGGTTCCGCGCCGCAGGGCCAGCACGTACGTCGAGCGGCGCGGGTCGAGCAGCCCGTCGTGCATCGTCACCCCCGGCGTGACCACCTCCACCACGTCCCGCTTGACGATTTTGCGGGCCATTTTGGGGTCTTCGAGCTGCTCGCAGATGGCCACGCGCAGCCCGGCGGCAACCAGGCGCGGCAGGTGCGCGTCGAGCGCGTGGTGGGGAAAGCCCGCGAGCGGCACGTCGGCGGCCTGGCCGTTTGAGCGTTTGGTGAGCGTGATGCCGAGCACGCGGCTGACGGTCTGCGCGTCCTCGCCGAACGTCTCGTAGAAATCGCCCATGCGGAAAAGCAGGATCGCGCCGGGGTAGCGCGCCTTGATCTTGTTGTACTGCCGCATGAGGGGCGTCTCGCCCGCTGCTGCTTTCGCCATCTCGCCGTGGGGTGCTGAATCTGCTACTGGGGGCCGGAAAGGTACGCCCGCCCGGTGTCAGCCAACGTCAGACGC
>CBDUCD010000570.1:0-1627 GCA_965365535.1 uncultured Rhodothermales bacterium
GGCCGCGTGTTGAACGGGAAACGGTGAAAAGCGGCAGCAGGCGGGCGCGGGCGGCGCGTTTTTGCCTAACCTGCCGCCTCGAAAACCCTCCCTCCGCGCCCGCCCATGCACGAAACCATCGTCATTCTCGACTACGGCTCGCAGTTTACGCAGCTTATTGCCCGGCGCGTGCGCGAGGCGGGCGTGTACTCGGAAATCCACCCGTGCACCGTGGGCGTGGACGCCGTGGCGGCGCTCCAGCCCCGGGGGCTGATCCTCTCGGGCGGCCCCGCGTCCATCTACGACGAGGGCGCGCCGCAACTGCCGCCGGCCTTTCTCGACCTCAAGCGCGCCGACGGCAGCCCGCTGCCCATTCTCGGCATCTGCTACGGCCTCAACGCGATGGTGTACGCGCAGGGCGGCGCGGTGGCGCCTGCCGCGCGCCGCGAGTTCGGGCGGGCGCACCTGGCCGTCGAGGACGCCGCCGACCCACTCCTCGAAGGACTCGAAAACGGCTCGTCCGTCTGGATGAGCCACGGCGACCACCTGACGCGCCTGCCCCCCGGCTACCGCGTCATCGCGCGGACGGACAACGCGCCCATCGCCGCCGTGCGCTCGGACGCCCGGCCCCACTTTGGCGTGCAGTTCCACCCCGAGGTCGTCCACACGGCAGGCGGGCAGCGCTTGTTCGAGAACTTCGCCCGCCGGATCTGCGGCTGCCGGGGCGACTGGACGCCCGCGCACTTTGTCGAGGAGAAAATCCGCGAAGTCCGCCAGACGGTCGGCAAGGAGCACGTCATCCTCGGCCTCTCGGGCGGCGTCGATTCGAGTGTTGCCGCCGTGCTGCTGCACCAGGCGCTGGGCGACCAGCTACGCTGCATCTTCGTGGACAACGGCGTGTTGCGGCAGGGCGAGTTCGAAGAGGTGCAGCAGACGTTCCGCGACCATTTCCACATCCACCTTGAAGCCGTGGACGCCCGCGACCGGTTTCTCGGCAGGCTCGAAGGCGTGGAAGACCCCGAGCAAAAGCGCAAAACTATCGGCGGCACGTTTGTCGAGGTTTTCGAGGACGCGATGCACCGCATCGAAAGCGAGATCGGCGCGCGGCCCGCGTTTCTGGCGCAGGGCACCCTCTACCCCGACGTGATCGAGAGCGTCAGCTTCAAGGGGCCGTCGGCGACCATCAAGACGCACCACAACGTGGGCGGGCTGCCCGAGAAGATGCACATGAAGGTGGTCGAGCCCTTCCGCGAGCTTTTCAAGGACGAGGTGCGCGCCATCGGGCGGCTGCTGGGCGTGCCCGAGCGCATCGTGGGGCGCCACCCGTTTCCCGGGCCGGGCCTCGCCATCCGCATCCTCGGCCCCGTCACGCGCGAGCGCGTGGCCCTGCTCCAGCAGGCCGACCACATCTTCACCGGCGAACTGCGCGACAAGGGCCTTTACGACCAGGTGTGGCAGGCTTTTGCCGTCCTCCTGCCCGTGCAGAGCGTGGGCGTGATGGGCGACTACCGGACGTACGAGAACGTGTGCGCCTTGCGCGCCGTGACGAGTGTGGACGGCATGACGGCGGACTGGGCGCACCTGCCCTACAGCTTTCTCGCCCACGTCTCCAACCGCATCGTCAACGAGGTGCGCGGCATCAACCGCG
>CBDUCD010000571.1:0-1626 GCA_965365535.1 uncultured Rhodothermales bacterium
GGAGCGCGTCACGCCGATGATGTCGGTCTCCTGAAAGGCGTCGTTGCCGATGAGTCCCGTGGGCACCTGCCCCGTGAACACGACGAGGGGGATCGAATCCATGAACGCGTCGGCGATGCCCGTCACGCAGTTGGTGGCGCCCGGCCCGCTCGTCACCAGCACGGTGCCCACGCGGCCTGTGGCCTTGGCATACCCCTCGGCCATGTGCGTGCCGCCCTGCTCGTGCCGCACGAGGACGTGCTCGAAGCGGGGCTGGAGCCGCGCCATGGCGTCGTACACGCCGATGACGGCGCCGCCGGGGTAGCCAAAGACGTACTCGACGCCCTCGGCTTCAAGCGAGCGGACGAAGATTTCGGCGCCCGTGAGGGCTTCGGCAGCGGGCGCCGGCAGGGTTTCGGAAAGGGTGGTTTCGGCGACTTGCATGGTGGCGGTTGGAGGTTGGAGGTTGGCGGGTAGAGGCTGGCGGCTGGATGTTGGCGAGTGGCGGGTAGAGACTGGCGGCTGGAGATTGGCGGTTGGATGTTGGAATTGCTTACCAACCTCAAATCGCCAACCTCCAACCGCCCCCCCTCAAACCTCCACCCTTTCGGGCAGGCGCAGGATGGCGCCTTCGGAGGCGGACGTGACGAAGTGGGCGTAGCGGCCGAGGTAGCCGCGCTGGATGCGGGGCGCCCAGTCGGGCAGCGCGGACAGGCGGCGCGCGATCTCATCGTCGGGCACGTCGAGGGTGAGCCGGCCCGCGGCGATGTCGATGTGGATGGTGTCGCCGGGGCGGATGGCGGCGATGGGGCCGCCCGACGCCGCCTCGGGCGAGACGTGGCCGATGCTCAGCCCGCGCGTGCCGCCCGAAAAGCGCCCGTCGGTAATCATGGCGACGCTCGTGTCGAGGCCCTGCCCCGCCAGCGCCGACGTGGGCGCGAGCATCTCGGGCATCCCCGGCCCGCCGCGCGGCCCCTCGTAGCGAATCACGACCACGTCGCCGGGCACGACTTCGCCGCCCAGAATGCCCTCGACGGCCTCGTCCTGCGAGGCGTAGATGCGCGCCGGGCCGCTGAAAACGTGCATCTCCGGCGCCACCGCGCCCGTCTTGACGACGGCGCCCTCGGGGGCGATGTTGCCATAGAGCACGCTCAGCCCGCCCTTTGCGCTGAACGGGTTTTCGATGGGGCGCACCACCTGCCCGTCGGCGTCGGGGGCGGCGTCGAGGGTGGCGCGCAGCGGCCCGGCGGCGGTGGGGCGGTCGGGGTGGAGCAGGCCGGCGCGGCCCAGCTCTTTGAGAATGGCCGGCACGCCGCCCGCCCGGTCCACGTCTTCCATGTGGACGGTTTTGGTGGCGGGCGCCACTTTGCACAGGTAGGGCGTGCGCGCCGACACGCGGGCCACGCGGGCCAGGTCGTACTCGACTTCGGCTTCGCGGGCAGCGGCGAGCAGGTGCAAAATGGTGTTCGTCGAGCCGCCCATCGCCATGTCGAGGGCAAAGGCGTCGTCAAAGGCGTCGCGGGTCACGATGTCGCGGGCGCTGATCCCCTTTTCGATCAGCCCGAGAATGGCGCGGCCCGCCCCTTCGGCCAGCGCTTCGCGGCGCGGGTCTATGGCGAGAATGGAGCCGTTGCCGGGCAGGGCCAG
>CBDUCD010000572.1:0-1625 GCA_965365535.1 uncultured Rhodothermales bacterium
AACGAGAGGGGCGTAAAGCGCTCGCCCGTACCGTCGGGGTTGTCCTCGCTCGTGACCTCCATCTCGCCGTAGTCGAGGGCGAGGATGCTGATGCCGAACTGCCCCATCCCGCCCGCGTCCACGACGGCGCCGACGTGGCTGAGGCGCGAGTCCACGAGCCAGCCCGTCGTCGAAAACGAGACGGCCGTGCCGCTGCTTTCGGCGATGCCGCTGGGGTTCCAGTAAAGGGCGCTCGGGCCGGTGGACAGGGCCACCTGGGCGCTGCCCATGGCCATGCCGCGCGCGTCGGCGCCGATGCCCAGAAACGAGGCGGCCGTGGTGCCGGCCTTGTCCTGCCCGCGCACCGCGCCGGGCGCAAGGGCGAGCAGGGCCAGCAGAAAGAAGGGTCTGTACATGGTGGTGTGCCGCCTGTTTTACTTGATGATGGCCAGCTTGCCCGTCTTCTCGGCGCCGCCGGGCGCCTGGACGTGGTAGAAGTAGATGCCGTAGGCCACGTCGAGGTCTTCGCGCGTGCGCAGATTCCAGCTCACGGTGCCGTCGTCAATGGTGCCGTCGTGGACGAGCTCGCGCACGAACTCGCCGCGCGTGTTGTAAATGCGGATGGTGGCGCCCACGGGCAGGTGCGTGAAGTCAATGCGGCGCTCGCCGCGCCCGCGCACGTTGTTGGGCAAGGGGCGCTCCCACGACGCGCTGACGACGTACGGGTTGGGCACGGCGCGAATGCGGTCCATCTGCGCCTTCACGTCGTCCTGGTTTACCGTCGAAGCGCGGACGGAGAACGTGAACTGATCCACGGGGCTGAAGGGCTTGGTAAAGCGGACGTTGTAGCGCGCGCCGTCGGGCGGGGAGGTAAACTGCCCGTCCTGCCCGATGTCGGTGCGGATGGCGGCCACGGGGCGCCGCTCGCCATTCACCGTCTCGTAGAGGAAGATGGACTCGTTGCTGCCCGCCGACGCGTTGAGCTTGCCGTCGCGCGTGGCGGCGCCTTCGAGCATGGCAAACTCGACGGGCTGATCCAGCGTCGTGTTGTAAACGGAGAAGTTGGTGGCCGTGGCGACGGCCGTGGGCGCGCGCGAGCCCGTGCCCAGCTTGATGCCGCCCAGCGACATGCCCGGCTCGCCAAAGCGGATCTCGTAGTCGTACGGAAGCGGCGAGCCCTCGAAGCGCCACGTCGAGCCCTGCACAATCGAGAACGGCGCCTGGGCAAACAGGGTGTCGCCCCGCGTGCTGCCGGCGTAATACGTCGAGTCTATGCGCGTGGCGTCGTTGCGCAGGCCCAGCCGCAGCCCCTCGAACACCTGCCCCTCGGCCCGTCCCAGCGGCACGTCGCGGGCCACCACCTCGCCACTGCGCAGCACGCTGAACGTGCTGGCGATGGGCGAGGCATTGGCGCTGGCAAACTGCACGGTGTAGGTGGCACCATCGCCAAACTGACGCGGGTCCACGACCTCGGCGAAAACGTCGCCCGTGCCCCGGTTGCCCGCTGCGGCCTGCACCGCCGTCGCCAGCCCGCCCGTCTCGAAGCCCAGCACGGGGGCGTTGGGCATCGTCTCGACCACGTTAGCGCCCGTAATCACCGTCCCATCCTCGGAAACGCTCACGGCGATGTTGTTCTCGGCGGGGTA
>CBDUCD010000573.1:0-1620 GCA_965365535.1 uncultured Rhodothermales bacterium
GCGCCCTTGCAATTCATTTCGCCCTGCGCCCGCCCGGCCCGCCGCCAGACACCGCCCTGCTCCACCGCTCCGCCCCCTCTCCCTTCCAACTCCACACTCGAACCTCAAAAGTAACCTGCGGCGCGGGCCAGCGCTAATGCCGCCAGCGCCCCGGCGGCGGTGCACGCCGCGTTGACGGCGTCGTTGGTGACGCGGGGCAGGCCGCGCGCGAGCCGGTTGGGGCGCCCGTCGGCGTGGGCGCGCTCGGTCAGCCCGCCCTGCGCGTCGTGGTACTGCGCCTGCACGGTGGCGCCCAGCAGCGTATCCATCCACGCGCCCGCAAAGCCACTCGCCCCGACGATGGCAGCGGCGGCGGGATGGCGGAAATGGGGGAAAACGGCGGCGGCCAGCGCCCAGATGGTAAAGGCGCCCGCGAGGGCTGCCAGCGTGCCCGCGCCGCTGACGGCGCCCGACGTGCCCGGCGGCACGCGCCGCAGTGAGGGCACGAGGCGCGGCGTGCCCCCGGCCAGCGTCCCGATTTCGGTTGCCCACGTGTCGGCATTGGCGGCGGCAAAGCTGCCCAGAAACGCCCACAGCCACGCCGGGCCGGGCCAGAGGGCCTGCCCTACGAGGCACAGCCCGGCCACGCCGCCATTGGCCGCCACCTGCGCGGCATCGCGGCGGCTGCCCTTTTCGCTGACCTTTTCGAGGCGCGCGGCGCGGCCCGGCCCCAGCCGCGAAAGCACGCTCGACAGCACGAAAAAGCCCGCGCCCGGCACGCCCCACCGCCAGCCGCCCACGGCCAGCAGCGTAAACGCCAGCACGCCCGCCGCCCCGGCGCCCCCCCGCGTGAGGGCACGCCCGTAGTACGCCCCGCCGCCGAACAGAACGGCAACGGCCAGCGCCATCCACAGGGGCGTTGCGGGGGCCACCTGCTACCGCGAAGCCAGGCCCGGCTGCAGCCAGTCCTGCACGAGGCGTTCGAAGTAGGCGTACGACCGCGCCCCCACCTCGACGTGCCGCACCACGCCTTCCCGGTCAACGACGTACGTCACGGGGCGGTACTCGACGCCGTAGCGGTACTGGGCGGGCAGGCGCACCCCATCGTCGAGAAAGGCGACGGCGACGCTGGGGGGCAGCCTTTCGCCGAAAGCCAGCAGCACGTCCGGCGGCTCGTCCGAGAGGGCGACCACCTGGAGGCCGAGGGCGCCGTAATTCTGCTGCAACCTTTCGAGGGCCGGCATCTCCTCGCGGCACGGCCCGCACCACGTCGCCCAGAAGTTGAGCAGCACCACGCGCCCCCGGAACGCCTCCAGCGACGACGCGCGCCTGCCGGCCAGCAGGGTGAACGAGAGGGGCGCGGCGGGCTGCCCCACCACCTCCTGCCCCACCTGGGGCACGCCGCCCAGCGTTTCGAGGGGCACGGGCGCGGTTTGCTCGCCCGCCCGCAGCACCAGCACCAGGGCGATGCTGGCGCACAGCAGGGCCACGCTCATCGCCACGCCCACCCACGACGCCACGTCGCGGGGCCGGCCACCGCGCAGCAGCAGCGCCAGAAACCCGACCCCGCACAACGCCAGAAACGCGGCGAAAAGGTAGTAGAGCGTCAAGGGGTTGGTGGGTTTGTTTGTTGGGTTGGTT
>CBDUCD010000574.1:0-1604 GCA_965365535.1 uncultured Rhodothermales bacterium
CTCCTGACCTCTGCAGTGCGATTGCAGCGCTCTACCAACTGAGCTATAGCCCCGCGTGTGAGGGCGCAAAACTACGGCGGCTGAGGGGAAGGGGCAAGGCGGCCCGCCCGCCGCGCTGTGAAGAATGCAAGCGAAGACGGGCCGCCCGGTGCCTCCCGAACCAACGCCCGGGCGCGTCCGTTGACAGGGGCGTTCCATTCCGTCTCGCCCACTACCCCACCGCCCATGTCTGCCCCCGGCAAAAAAAACCTGCTCGGTGCCCGCGCCCTTTTCAACACCGGCAGCGGCGACGCCTTTCTCTACCGCCTCGACGCGCTCGAAAAAAACGGCTTCTCCGGCATCAACAGGCTGCCGTTCTCCATCAAAGTCCTCCTCGAATCGCTCGTGCGCGAGCAGGACGAGTTTCTGGTGACGGGCGAGGACATCGAAAAGCTGGCGCGCTACGACCCGGCGGCGCCGGCCCAGGAGGAAATCCCGTTTCTGCCCGCGCGCGTCTTGTTGCAGGACTTTACGGGCGTGCCCGCCGTCGTGGACCTGGCGGCCATGCGGTCGGCGATGGCGCGGCTGGGCGGCGACCCGAACGAAATCAACCCGCGCGTGCCCGTCCACCTCGTCATTGACCACTCGGTGATGGTGGATTATTTCGGCACCCCGCAGGCGCTCCAGCTCAACAGCGAACTCGAATTCACGCGCAACCGCGAGCGCTACGAGTTTCTGCGCTGGGGCCAGCAGGCCTTCGACAACTTTTTCGTCGTCCCGCCCGCGTCGGGCATCTGCCACCAGGTCAACCTCGAATACATCGCGCAGGGCGTGTGGCGGCGGCCCGAAGAAGGGCTCGACGTCATCTACCCCGACTCGCTCGTGGGCACGGACAGCCACACGACCATGATCAACGGGCTGGGCGTCGTGGGGTGGGGCGTGGGCGGCATCGAGGCCGAGGCCGTGATGCTCTCGCAGCCCATCTACATGCTGATGCCCGAAGTGGTCGGCTTCCGGCTGACGGGCGCGCTGCCCGAGGGCGCCACGGCGACCGACCTCGTCCTGCGCGTGACCGAAGTGCTGCGCAAACACGGCGTGGTGGGCAAATTCGTCGAGTTTTTCGGCGCGGGCCTGTCGCAACTCGCCGTGCCCGACCGCGCCACGATTGCCAACATGGCGCCCGAGTACGGCGCCACGATGGGCTTTTTCCCCATCGACGAGCAGACGCTGGCGTACATGCGGCGCACGGGCCGCCCCGACAGCCTCGTCGAAACCGTCGAGCGCTACACCAAAGAGCAGGGCCTTTTCCGCACCGACGAGACGCCCGACCCCGGCTTCAAAGACGTGCTCAGCCTCGACCTGGGCAGCATCGAGCCCGCCCTCGCCGGCCCCAAGCGGCCCCAGGACCGCATCGCGCTGGGCGACGTGAAGCAGACCTTTGCCACGTCCCTCCTCTCGCCCAACGGCCCGAAAGGCTTTGGCCTCAAGCCCGAGGACGTGACGCGGACGGGCACGTTCGCGCACGGAGAGGGCGAAAGCCTCGACCTCCGGCACGGCGACGTCGTCATCGCGGCCATCACGAGCTGCACCAACACGAGCAACCCGAGCGTGATGATCGGCGCGGG
>CBDUCD010000575.1:0-1600 GCA_965365535.1 uncultured Rhodothermales bacterium
TATGCAGTAGGATTTGGTATCAGACCTCCACCAACCGCCCCGCCTCCAGACTCCACCAACCACCCCACCACCTCACCACCCCGATGCGCCCCTCCCTTCTGCTCCTGCTGTGCCTCGTCGCCGCGCCCGTGTGGGCGCAGCAGCCTGCCCTGCCCGAGGCGCCCGTGCGCTACGACACCGACCTGCTGCCGACGGCCTTCCACGCCGAGCGGCGGGCGCGCGTACTTGAAGCGCTGCCCCCCGATGGCGTCGCCATTTTCTTCGGCCAGCCCACGCGGACGCGCGAAAACGACGTGGACTTCGAGTACCGGCAGGACTCGTACCTCTACTACCTCACGGGCACCCACGAGGCCGGCAGCGTGCTGCTGCTGGCGCCCGGCGGCATCGCCGTGGACGGCGGCCGGGTGACGGAACTCCTGCTCGTGCCGCCGCGCAACCCGGCTGCCGAGGTGTGGACGGGACGCCGATTCGGCGCCCCTCGCGCCCGGGCCGAGCTGGGCGTCGAGGAGGTCGTGACGACGGATCGCTTCGAGGAAATCGTGGGCGCCCTCGCCGCCGACGGGCGCCGCTTTTTCCACCTGCCCCTGCCCGACGGCATGGGCGCGGGCGACGAGCTGGGCGCCCAGCTGGCCTTTTTCCGCCAGACGGTGCCGACGCTCGAAGTCACCGGCAGCGGCATGGCGCGGCAGGCGGCCCTTTTCATGCTCACCCTCGACAGCCCCGAGGCTTTCGACCGGATGAAGCCCCTGCTGACGAGCAGGCTGGAGGCCGGCGATTTCGAGAGTCCCGTCCTCCAGGAGGCGTACGCCGCCTTTGCCAGTGCCGACACGTACGCCGCGTGGGAGGCGTGGCGGCACGCGCACCTGTCGCGCTACGCCGACGCGACGCTGCTCAAAAACACCCTCGACGCCCTCCGCATGGTGAAAACGGACGGCGAGATGAAGCTTTTGCGCCGCGCCGTGGACATCAGCGTGGCCGCCCACAACGAGGTCATCAGGAGTATCGAGCCGGGGATGTACGAGTACCAGGCCGAGGCCCTCGCCGAGTACGTCTTCAAGCGCAACGGCGCCGAGGCGCCGGGCTACCCGAGCATCGTGGGCGCGGGCGAAAACGCGACCATCCTCCACTACGAATCCAACCGGCGCCGCATGGACGCGGGCGACCTGGTCGTGATGGACATGGGCGCCGAGTACCACGGCTACAGCGCCGACGTGACGCGGACGGTGCCCGTCTCGGGCACGTTCAGCGCCGAGCAAAAGGCCATCTACGAAATCGTGCTGCGCGCCCAGCAGGCCGGCATCGAAGCCGCCGTGGCGGGGGCGTCGTTCGGGGCGCCGGGGCAGGCCGCCACCCGCGTCATCGCCGACGGCCTGCGCCAGCTCGGGCTCGCCAGAACCGACGCCGACGTGCGCGGCTTTTTCATGCACGGCACCTCGCACTACATCGGCCTTTACGTGCACGACGTGGGCGTGGGCGGCGTGCTCGTGCCCGGCGCCGTCGTCACCGTCGAACCCGGCATCTACATCAGCCCGCGCGCCGACGTGGACGCGAAGTGGTGGAACATCGGCGTGCGCATCGAGGACGACATCCTCGTGACCGA
>CBDUCD010000576.1:0-1597 GCA_965365535.1 uncultured Rhodothermales bacterium
AGGTCGGCGTTGATGGGGTCGAGGCCGGAAAAGGGCTCGTCGAGGATGACGAGGTCGGGGTCGTGGACAAGCGTGGCGATGAACTGCACTTTCTGCTGCATGCCCTTCGACAGCTCCTCGGTTTTCTTTTTGCCCCAGTCGCGCGCGCCCAGCCGGTCGAGCCAGTACGCGATGCGGCTGCGGGCGTCGGCGCGCGTCATGCCGCGCAGCTCGGCGAAGTAGAGCAGCTGCTCGCCCACGCGCAGCTTTTTGTAGAGTCCGCGCTCCTCGGGCAGGTAGCCCATGCGCTGCTGCGACCACGGCCCCACGGGCGCCTCGCCAAAAAGCACCTGCCCCTCGTCCGGCACCGTAATGTGCGCGATCATGCGGATGGTGGACGTTTTGCCCGCGCCGTTGGGCCCGAGCACGCCCAGGATGCGCCCCGGCTGGGCGCTGAACGAGACGCCGTCCACGGCGGTAAAGTCGCCGTAGCGCTTGGTGACGCCGGAAACGGTGAGCGGAAGCATGGCGAAGGGGAGGCGAGAAGGGCGGCGCGAGGGGCTGCGGCGGCGCAATCTACGCGTTCCACCTGCCGCCTATATGAGCTTCATCTCGGCAGGCGAGAGCGGGATGAGGTACTGCTTTTCGAGCATGTCCTCGTGGACGCCGCAGGTGCCCGTGCCCCGGAAATCCACCGACACGTAGGGGCCATCCACGCGCTTGACCTCGCCGATGCCGTAATAGTCGGGGCGCGGACCGTAAAAGACGAGCTGGCCGCGCTCGAAATGGCGCTGCCGCAGGGCGCGCCGGTGGAAGGGCGGCACGGCGGGCAGCAGTTCGAGCCGGTAAAGCGGGGACAGGGGTTCGGGCACAGCGGACACGGGCGAAAAAACGGATGGCCAGGCGTCGGGCGGAAAGCGGCGTCCCAACGCCGGGCCGGGGTGCAGGTTCAGGGCCGCGCGGCGCGGCCTCTTCACCGGTCTTTCCGTTGCGCGCCGCCCCGCCCGCCGCCTATTATGCCGCGTTAGCGTCCCCTCCCCTCCAAGCGCCGCCGGCCATGATGAAGTACAACGAGAAAATGTTCAACCGCCAGATGGGCCGCAACGCGCAGCTTTTCGCGCGCAAGGTGGGCGAGATGGAGACGCCCGAGGCGCGCTACCCGTACCTCCGTATGCTCGTGGGCGTCGTCGAGCAGGCGCGGCCCGAGTGGGTGGAGGTGCCCGAAAAGGCCCAGCTCTACACGCACCTCATCAACGAGATGGCGGAGCAGCCCATCGCGCCCGAGGAAATCGCGCGCGTGGTGCGCGTGCGCGACCGCGAGCGGCAGACGCTGCACGACCTGTCCACGGGCAAGCTCAAAGCCCCCGAGCCACCCGCGCCCACCGCCCCGGCAGACGCGCCCGAAGCGCCGGCAGACGCGCCCACAGCCGCCGCCCCGCCCGAGGCTGCCGCCGAAGAACCCTCCGAAGCCGCCCCCGAAACGCCCGCAGCAGAGGGTTGAGGTTTGAGATTAGAGGTTGGCGGTTAGCGGTGCCGTTTTGCAGTCGCCCATCTCCAACCTCTAATCTCCAACCGCCTCAGCGCAGCCGGTCGGGGTTGTCGCGCGCGAAGGCTGCCC
>CBDUCD010000577.1:0-1594 GCA_965365535.1 uncultured Rhodothermales bacterium
TCGCCTTTACGGCCCCGAATACGGCGGTGTGGCTCCAGCGCGGCCTCCCCGTCGCGCTGCGCGCCGGCGCCAACGAGATCGCCATCCACGGCTTCTGGAACTGGATGAGCTTCGACTTCATCGCCGTCGGCAACACGCTGCTGGCGACCGCTGCCGCGCCGTCCGCGCCCGTCGAAGGCCCCCGGCTGACGCCCGGCTATCCCAACCCGTTTGCCACCACGACGACGCTGGGCTACGTGCTGTCCGCCCCCGAGCACGTGCGGCTGGACGTGTTCGACGTGATGGGGCGGCGCGTGGCGCGGCTCGTAGATGGCGTGCAGGCGGCGGGCACCTTCCAGGTGGCGTTCCAGGCGGCGGGGCTGGCCAGCGGCGTGTACGTGTGCCGCCTCGAAGCCGGCGCGCTGGTGCAGACGCAGACGCTGACGGTGCTCCGGTAGCGGGGCGCCTGCCGCTGCCGTTTTTCACCCGATCCTCAGACGCCGGGGGCGGACGCCGCCGGGGCCGCGCGTATAGACGGGCCTTTCGCAGGTCTTTTTACGTGCTGATGCCCCAGCTTTTCCCCCTTCCGCAGCAGGCCCCCGACACGACGGCTGCCGACACGCTTGCCCTCGCCGACCGCCTGCGCGCCGACACGACGTGGGTGGAGCAGATTGCCGACCCCGCCCGCACCTTCACGGCGGTAAGCCGCTACTTCACCGAGCGCATGTTCGACCCGGCGCTGTGGATTGGCGTGGTGGGGCTGGCGCTGCGCGTGCTGCTCGTCCTTTTTGCCGCCGGCCTCATCATCCGGCTCGTGGACCGGGCGGCGCTTTCGTACGGCAAGCGCTTCGAGCACCTGCCCGCCATCCACCCCCGGCGGCAGCGCGTCAACACCATCACCAACCTGCTCGTCTCCGTCACGCGCTACGTCGTGTGGCCCCTGGCCCTCATCACCCTGCTGGGCCTGTTCAACGTGCCCGTCGCCTCCCTCATCGCCACGGCGGGCGTGGCAGGCGTGGCCCTCGGCTTTGGCGCCCAGACGCTCGTGCGCGACGTCATCAGCGGCGTTTTCCTCCTGTTCGACGACACGCTGCACGTGGGCGACCTGGTGCGGACGGGCCAGGACGAGGGCGTCGTCGAGCACATCGGCGTGCGCCTCATCAAAGTCCGCCGCTTCAACGGCGAGCTGCTCATGATTCCGGCGGGCGAGCTGCGCGTGTTCGGCAACCGCTCCATCGGCTTTGCCCGGCTTATCGTGAACGTGGGGCTGAGCTACGAGCAGCCCACGGCGCCCGTGCTCGAGGTGATGCAGGGCGTGGCCCACCGCTGGGCCGAGGCGCACCGCGACATCATGCTCGAAGAGGCGCCCCAGGTGCAGGCCATCCTCGACTTTGCCGACTCCGCCGTGACGGCGCGCATCGTGGCGCAGGTGATACCGGGCGAGCAGTGGCAGGCCGAGCGCGACCTCAGGCTGATGCTGAAGGCGGCGTTCGAGGACGAGGGCATCGAAATCCCCTTCCCGCGCCGCACCGTCTACATGCGTCAGGAAGAGGCGCCGCCCGCCTTCCGCCCGCCCGACGCGCGCGCCGAGGGCTCGGATTAGGCCGGTGCGCGG
>CBDUCD010000578.1:0-1584 GCA_965365535.1 uncultured Rhodothermales bacterium
AAAAAAGGCGCGTTCAGCCCTCGAAACGGCGCGAGCCGTCGGGCTGGAAAACGTAGCGGAACGTGTAGTAGCGCGACGGGCTCGTCTCCTCGATGGTGGCCGGGTTGCCCTTGTAGTAGCTCACGATGCTCACCTTGGCATAACGCCCGTCGGCGGTGCGGACGACGATGACTTTGCCGGGGATGGGCGTGATGGCGTGCGTGGCGGGGTTGTAGTTGTACCACGTGCCGCTGCCGCCCGCCGAGAGGGCGTACGTGGTGCCTTCGTCCTGCACGTAGCCCGACGCCGGCGCCTCGGCGATTTCCTCGAAGATGCCGTCCACGATGGTGGCGGCGCCGTTGCCCACGCGGCCCGTGCCGCCGTTGACGAGAATGGTGGTGCCGCGAAACGCCAGATCCCACTTGCTGGTCAGCGAGTCGGCGTTATCAATCTTTTTGTTCTCGCGCAGGCTGTAAAACGTGAACTTGCCCGTCGAGATGGGCGCGCCCGTGTTGGGGTCGCGGCCCGTGGTGGGGTCGGCTTCGAGGTCGGTGACCTGGGTGGAGACGATGTCTTCTTTACCCTCCGATCCGCCGTTGGAATCGCAGCCCGCGAGGGCAACACCGGCGAAGAGGAGCACGAGCAGGGTATAACGCATGGAAGGTTGGAAAAGGAATGAATGGAACAGCAGGCCCACTGCCCCGCCTTCTGAACAAGGGCGGTGGGCCTTTTACAGCCTCAGCGTGGCGCCGAGGAACAGGATGCGCCCGGCCAGCGACGGCGCCTGCTCGGGCACGGGGGTGGTGTAGTCGAACAGGTTGCGCACGCCCGCCTGCACCTCGGCGCGGCCCACGGGGCGCGTAAAGGTGAGGTGCACGACGCCGTAGCCGGGCGTGTACTCGGCATCGCTGTCGAGGATGAGGTTGCCGTTGGCATCGTCGTAGCCAAAGCGGCTGCGCCAGACCACGCGCAGCGCACCGGTGAGGCCCAGCCGTTCGCTGGCGTACGTGACGCGCGCGGTGCCACTGTGGCGCGAGCGCCCGAACAGGCCGCCGTAGTCGCCGCGCGTCAGCCGGCGGTCGCGCCCATCCACGCGCCCGTAGAGTTTGCCCGCGTCGAGGGCGGCCAGCACGTCGCGGTCGGCGGTGTCGAGCAGCTGGTACGAGGCGCCCACGTGCAGCGCCCCTGTCAGGTGCGCCGACACGTCGGCCTCGACGCCCTGCGTGTAAACGCGGTTGAGGTTGAAGTACGAGAACACGGCCCGCCCCTCCTCGCCGCTGCCGCCCGCATCCGACAACACGGCCACCTGCTGCGTCTCGATGAGGTCGTGGATGCTGTTGTAAAAGCCGTTGAGGCGCGCCGTGATGCCGTCGCCGAAGGCGTACTCGACGCCCGCGCCCAGCGACACGCTGGCCTCGGGGCGCAGCTCGCCCAGCAGCGTCCTGAACTTATCGTTGTAGGCCACGCGCACCCCGGCGGCCTCGAAGGCGTCCAGCCGGCTCAGCACCTCGGCGGCGCCAAAAACGCTGTAGCCGCCCGCCGTGGCGTTCGTGAAGTTGAGGTAGCGCTGCCGGAAGTCGGGCGTCTTGAAGCCGCTGCCCACGC
>CBDUCD010000579.1:0-1581 GCA_965365535.1 uncultured Rhodothermales bacterium
TCTCCGACCTGCACAGCGGCAGCTCGTTTACCGGGCGGCGCGGCTACCTGCGCCTGTTCGGCGCCATCGCGCTCGTGGTGCTCCTGATCGCCATGTTCAACTACGTCAACCTCTCGACCGTCCGCAGCCTCCGGCGGGCCCGCGAGGTCGGCGTGCGGAAAGCCGTCGGCGCCGAAGGGGGGCAGGTGGCCCGCCAGATGCTCGTCGAAGCCGTGCTGCTCGCTACCGGCGCCTTTGGCGTGGCGCTCGCCCTGGTGTGGATGGTGCTGCCCGCCTTCAACGGCTTTTTCGGCAAAAGCGTGGCGCTCAGCCCGCTGCGCGACGCCGACCTGCTGCTGGCGCTGCTGGGCGGCGCCGTGCTGACGGGCGCGCTGGCGGGCCTCTACCCGGCGTTCGTGCTGGCGCGCTACCGTCCCACCACGGTGCTCAAGGCGGGCACGCCCGGCGGGCCGGGCGGCGCGTGGCTCCGGCGCGGCCTCGTCGTAGCGCAGTTTGCCGCGACGGTCGGGCTGCTCGTCTATACCGGCATCCTCTTCAACCAGATTGATTACCTCCGCAGCCGCTACCCGCTGCCCGAAAAGGCCCGCCTCGTCACGCTCGAAGTGCCCAACGAGTGGCAGCACCGCACGCCCACCCTCAAGGCGGCGCTGCGCGCGCTGCCCGGCGTAAACGGCGTAACGGCCACGACGGCCGTGCCGGGCCAGGTGCGCAACAGCTACGGCGTGCGGGACAGCCTGGGCAACGACTACTGGTTTGCCGGCATCCAGGCCGACCGCGACTACGCGGACGTGATGCGCCTCGACCTGGTGCACCAGGCGCCGGGCACGCCCGCCGGGCCGCTGCGCCTGTTCCTGAACGAGACGGCCATGAAAACCCTCGGCAAACCCTGGGCGCCCGGCGTCACCGCGCCCCTCGGACTTGTCAACAACGGCATCTCGGGAAGCGGAGAAAGCGAGGTCGCGGGCGTGATGCGCAACTTTCCGTTCGCCTCGCTGCGCGAGCCCATCGAGCCCCTGTTTCTGGCCGAAGGCGCCGACACGCTGGATTACTGGATGATCGTCGCCCGCGTGGAGGCCGCGCGCCTCGCGGACTTCCTGTCGGCGCTGCCCGGCGTGTGGGCGCAGTTCTCGGCGCTGCCGCCCGAACCCGAATACGTGGACGATTACGTGGCCGAACTGTACAAAGCCGAGACGCAGCTCGCGCAGATCGTCACGTTTTTCTCGCTTCTCGCGCTGCTCGTGGCCTGCCTCGGCCTGTTCGGACTCGCCGCTTTTGCCGCCGCGCAGCGCACGAAGGAGATCGGCATCCGCAAATCGCTGGGCGCCAGCACGGGCAGCATCGTCGGGCTGCTGTCGCGGGATTTCGTGGGGCTCGTCGTCGCCGCGTGCCTCGTGGCGATGCCCGCCGCGTACGTCGTGGCGCGGCGGTGGCTGGAGGGCTTCGTCGAGCAGGCCCCCATCACGCCGCTCGTGTTCGCCGTCGTGGCGCTGGGCGCGCTCGTGCTGGCGCTCGTCACCGTCGGCGGGCACGCCTGGCGCGCGGCGCGGGCCAACCCGGTGAGGTCGCTGCGGTACGAGTGAG
>CBDUCD010000580.1:0-1581 GCA_965365535.1 uncultured Rhodothermales bacterium
CCGCCCAACTCGTTCGCGCTGGCGCGCACGGTGGAGTACTTCAGGATTCCGCGCAGCGTGCTGGTGGCGTGCCTGGGCAAGAGCACCTACGCGCGTTGTTTCCGTGGCGACACACGCGTCGCGTTGGTCGATGGCACGTCGCCCACGTTGGAAGACATGGCGCGCCGCGCCGAGGCGGGCGAGCTTTTCTGGGGCTACAGCGTCGGACCGAACGGTCGTCTGATCGTTGCCCTGCTCGACGCCCCGCGTTATGTCGGTCGCGACGCCTTGATCGAGATCGTCCTCGACAACGGCGCGCCCATTCACGCAACGCCGGACCACGAGTTCATGATGCGCGACGGCCGGATGAGGCCGGCCGGCGCCCTGCAGCCAGGCGATTCGCTCATGCCTCTCTACAGACAAAAGGCGCGCGGGTATGAAACGTTGTATCAGCCGATCAACGGCCATCAGATTCCGACCCATCGCCTTGCCGATGAATGGAATCTCAGGCAAGGCATCTATGAAGACGTGCCGGGGACGCACCGTCACCACGTCGACCACGACCGGCTCAACAACCGACCGACCAATCTTTGCCGGATGCCGGCGTCGGATCACATCCGGTTGCACAACTGCATCTCGTACGGTGACGATTTCGACGCGAAGGCCCATGGTGCCGCGATCAGCGATGCGCTGGCTCGCCGGATGCGGGACCCACAGTGGCGTGCCCGTTTTTTGACCCAGCAAAGCAGCAAGGCATTCAAGTTCTGGAACGATGAGCGCTTTGCCGAGGTTCGACGTAAAGTTATCGACGCGCGGCGAAATCCAAGCGACGACACGCGCGAGCGTCACCGCCAAGCGACGCTGCGCCGATACCTCGATCCACTGGAAAGGGTCCGGCAAGCAGCGGCCACTGCCACCGCATGGTCGCGAGACGACGGCACGCGACGCAGGATGCAGGCCGAGATCGCAGGCGCAATCAGGCGGCGTCCTGAAATCAATGAGGAGCGTGTCCGCTGGGCTTTGGATGAGGCAGGCTCTATACGGGGCGCAGCGCGGTTGCTGGAATGTGACCGTTCCGTGTTCCGCCGTTTCCCCGAGGTGATTGCACAGGCTCGCGGTCAAGGGCGAACTCGGAACCATAAGGTCGTGGACATACGTCCCCTGCCCGGCGACCACGATGTCTACTGTTTGACCGTGCCCGAGGCGGGCAATTTCGCGCTTGAAGCGGGCGTGTTCACGAGCAATTGTGGAATCATCGTGAACGTAACGCCCCTCGAACCCGAGTGGGAAGGCCACGTCACGCTCGAGTTCTCCAACACCACGCCGCTGCCGGCCAAGATCTACTCGAACGAGGGCTGCGCGCAGATGCTGTTCTTCGAAAGCGACGAGGTCTGCGAGACCTCCTACCGCGACCGCGGCGGCAAGTACCAGGGCCAGCGCGGCGTGACGCTGCCGCGCACTTGAGACGGGCGGCTGCGCCCCGGGCGGTGCCCGTCTCGGCGCCGCTGCTGGGCGCCTACGCCTCGCTGGCCGCCGCCATGGCGGTGGTGGGCGGCTACGTCGGGCTGTCCAGGGTGCTGGTGGGCGTCTTTCCGGTGCTGC
>CBDUCD010000581.1:0-1568 GCA_965365535.1 uncultured Rhodothermales bacterium
CTAGGGTTTGTGCGGAAACGCGGCACGCAGAAGGCGCCGTATGCAGGCGAGCCCCACCATTGCCAGAAACGAGGTCGCCAGTTTGTCGAAGCGTGTGGCCAGGCTACGATGCTCTTTGAGCCAGCCCACCAAGCGCTCGACCGCGTTGCGCCGTCGGTACTGCGTCGCATCGAACACCGGTGGACGGCCACGTCGCCGACGTTTCTTGCCCGCTGGAAGGCGCCGCTCCGGAATCACGGCGCGAATCTGACGTGCACGCAGCCATGACCGGATACGGCGGGCGTCGTAGCCCCGGTCGGCCAGCAGCCGCTTGGGGCGACGCGGTGCTTCGACGAGCGCGCAAACGGTCTCGAACTCGGCGGCCTCGCTGCGCTGCCCCGCCGTGATGTGCACCGCCAGCGGCAGTCCGCGCCCGTCGCAGACCAGGTGGAGTTTCGTTGTCAGCCCACCTCGGCTTCTGCCGAGCGCTTGCGTCGCTGGCCCGCCGGTGCCCCCTTTTTTCGCGCTCCCGAAGCTACTCGTGAAGCGCGTACGTGCGTGGCGTCCACCATCCAGGTTGTCCAATCGAGGTTGCCTTCGGCATCAAGCTTCAGATGCAGCGCCTTGAGTATGCGGTCGAGTGTACCGTCGTCGCGGTAGCGGGCGAATCGGTCGTAGACGGTGCGGAAGTGGCCGTAGCGCTCGGGCACGTCGCGCCAAGCAGCACCGGCGCAGAGCTTCCAGAAGATGCCATTGAGCGTCGTGCGGTCGTCGCAGCGCGGGCGTCCCGTCTTCGCAACGGGCAACAGTGGTGCGATGAGCGTCCACTGATCATCGGAGAGTTCGTAGCGTCGCATGAGCATAAGAGGCCGGGCGACGCAGTTTACCTCATCCGACTTTCCGCACAAACCCTAGGCGAAGAGGTGCTTCGACTCGTCATACGTGTAGGCGCCGTCGCGGAGGATCTTGGTCACGCGGCGGACGTCGCGTTGGCAATCGTGTTTGCCGCCTCGGTCCGCTGGCGTCGGGCATTCAGGAGTGTCCACGGCCGCAGCCCCTATTTCGCATTTTACAGATTACCACGCAAAGATAGGCGATTTGAGCGCGGTAAGCGATCTGGTGGGGGTTCTGGCAGCCCCGTCATTTCGCTCTCTGGGTCTTCTGCGAAGTCGGACGCAAGCGCTACTGTATAACTTTACACGGTTCTGCCTACCTCCCTAGCCGCGTGATCGGCGTGGGCGTGAGCGAAATCAACAAGCTTTCGGACATCGAAGTGAGCGTGGAGTACAGGCGCACCGGGCGCGCCGTCTCCGACATCAAGTTCTGCATCAGGGCACGCGAGAAGACGCTGGCCAAAGAGCTCGAGACGCGCCGCGCCGTATCGCCGGCTCTGCTGCCGCCTCATGTCCCCGAGCCTCAGGAGCCGCCCGATGCCTACGAAAAGTGGTTCGACGCGCTGGATGCGGTGGAAAAGGAAAGCGTTGAAGCAAGAGCTGAAGCCATTGTAGACCGGGACAACCCGGGAGTGAGGCCAATGTCACGCAAAGCATTCGTGGGCATGAAGATGCGCGAACTCTGGGCTGCCGACC
>CBDUCD010000582.1:0-1553 GCA_965365535.1 uncultured Rhodothermales bacterium
AGCGGCTGGATTGCTGGCGCCACTGCGTGTCCCGCCTGCGCGGGGATGACGAGTGGGGGAATGCGCTGGTAATTGAGCGGCCTGGTATCACTCGCAACTCGACACTCCCTCCAACCTTTCCGCATGAAACAACCCCACGAGCTGCCCGACGCCGCGTTGCGCACGTTTGCGCGGGCGGCACCGCCCGACCCCGCCGCCGTCCGCAGCGTGTTTCTCATCGGCATCTGCGGTACGGGCATGGGCTCGCTGGCGGGCCTGCTCAAAGAAGCGGGCTACGCCGTCAGCGGGTCGGACGAGGCCGTGTACCCGCCCATGTCCACGCGGCTGCGCGAGGCCGGCATCCCCGTGCTCGAAGGCTTCGACGCCCGTCACCTCGACCCCGCGCCCGACCTCGTCGTCGTGGGCAACGCGTGCACGCCGCGCCACGTCGAGGCGGCGTATGCGCGCGAGCGGGGGCTGCCGCAGCTTTCGCTTCCCGAAGCGCTCGCGCACTTTTTCCTGCGCCGTCGCCGCGCCCTCGTCGTGGCCGGCACGCACGGCAAGACGACCACGACGGGCCTGATGGCCCACGTTTTCCGCGAGGCCGGCCTCGACCCCGGCTTTCTCGTGGGCGGCGTGATGTCGAACGGCAACCTCAACTACCACGTCGGCAGCGGCCCCCACTTTATCGTCGAGGGCGACGAGTACGACAGCGCGTACTTCGACAAGCGGCCCAAATTCCTGCACTACGCCCCCACGGCCGCCATCATCACCTCGATGGAGTTCGACCACGCCGACATCTACGACGACTGGGCCGACTACCGCGAGGCGTTCCGCACCTTTGCCGGCACCATCGCCCCCGGCGGCCTCGCGGCCCTCTACGGCGACGACGACGAGGTGCGGGCCCTCGAAGCGTACGCCTCGGCGCCCGTCCGCTTTTACGGCATCGAAGACGACGACGACCACGTTTCGGCTGCCGACATCCGGCGCGGCGAGGGCGGGCAGCGCTTTACCCTCGTCGTGGACGGCAAAAAAACCACCGAGGTATTTCTGCCCATGAGCGGCAAGCACAACCTGCGCAACGCCCTCGGCGTGGCAACCGTCGCGCTGCGCGAGGGCCTGGCCCCCGAGCAGATCGCGTACGGCATGGGCACCTTCCGGGGCATGAAACGCCGCCAGGAGGTGCGCGGCGAGGCCGACGGCGTGCTCGTCGTGGACGACTTCGCGCACCACCCGACGGCTGTCCGCGAAACCGTGGCCGCCATCCGCGAGCGCTGGCCCGAGCGGCGCCTCGTGGCCGTGTTCGAGCCGCGCTCCAACTCGAGCCGCCGCAAGGTTTTCGAGGACGCGTATGGCCACGCCTTCGACGGCGCCGCCCTCGCCTTTCTCTCCGCCCCGCCGCTGCGCCACAACGACAGCGCCGACAACTTCCTCGACGCCGACGCCCTTGCCCGCACCATCTCGGCGCGCGGCGTGCCCGCCCACACCTACCCCAGCGCCGACGCGCTGCTCGAACCCCTCCACGACGCCGTCCGCCCCGGCGACGTGGTGCTGGTGATGAGCAACGGTTCGTT
>CBDUCD010000583.1:0-1548 GCA_965365535.1 uncultured Rhodothermales bacterium
TACGCACCACGCACCACGCACCACGCAATACGCACCACGCAATACGCACCACGCAATACGCAATACGCACCACCCGCCCCTGCCCCGAACCCGCGCGTTTCCATCGCGTTACGCTTTGCCTTTTCCTCTATCGCGCCATGCAGCCCATCCTCGACCTCGACCTGCTTCCCGACCCCGACCTGCTCGACGCGCCCCGCGCCGTTTCAGCCGAAAGCGACGGCGCCCGCCAGGTGTATATCGAGACGTACGGCTGCCAGATGAACGTCGCCGACTCCGAGGTCGTCGCGTCGGTGCTGCGCCAGGACGGCTACGGCCTCACCCGCGACGCCGCCCGCGCCGACATCGTTTTGCTCAACACGTGCGCCATCCGCGAGGGCGCCGAGCAGAAGGTGCGCCGCCGGCTGGACGAGCTGCGGGCCGAGAAAACCAAAAAGGGGCGCCGCCTCCAACTCGGCGTGCTGGGCTGCATGGCCGAGCGCCTGCGCCACCAGCTACTCGACGAGGAAAAACTCGTTGACCTCGTCGTCGGGCCGGATGCCTACCGCGACCTGCCGCGCCTCCTCGCCCAGAGCGACGCCACGGGGCAGGCCGCCGTCAACGTGCACCTCTCGCGCGAGGAGACGTACGCCGACGTGGCGCCCATCCGCTACGACACGAATGGCATCGGTGCCTTTGTGTCCATCATGCGCGGCTGCGACAACATGTGCGCCTTCTGCGTCGTGCCGTTCACGCGGGGCCGCGAGCGCAGCCGCCCGTCGGCCAGCATTCTCGACGAGGTGAAAGCCCTCGTGGACGCGGGCTACCGCGAAGTAACCGTGCTGGGCCAGAACGTCAACTCGTACCGGTCGGACGAGGGCGGCGCGCGTGTGGACTTCGCCGAGCTGCTCTACCGCATCTCGCTGCTGTCGCCCCATCTGCGCATCCGGTACTCGACGAGCCACCCCAAGGACTGCTCCGACGAGCTGCTGCACGTCCACCGCGAGCGCCCGACGGTCTGCAACTTTATCCACCTGCCCGTGCAGCACGGCTCGACCGACGTGCTCCGCCGGATGCGCCGCACCTACACGCGCGACGAATACCTCGCCCTCATCGCGCGCGCCCGCGCCATCGTGCCCGGCATCTCGTTTTCGACCGACATCATCGCGGGCTTCTGCGGCGAGACGGACGAAGAACACGCCGAGACGCTGTCGCTGATGGAGGCCGTCCGCTACGACCACGCCTTTACGTTCGCGTACTCGGAGCGCCCCACGACGTACGCCGCCCGCAAATACGCCGACGACGTGCCCGACGAGACGAAAAAGCGGCGCCTCACCGAGATCATCAACCTCCAGCAGCAGCACGCGCTGGAGAGCAACCGCCGCGACGTGGGCTCGGTGCAGACCGTGCTGGCCGAAGGCCCGTCGAAGCGCTCGGCCCATCAGCTCATGGGCCGCACCGACACCAACAAAGTCGTCGTGTTCAGCCGCGGGGATTTCGCTGCCGGGCAGTACGTGGACGTGCGCATTGATAGCTGCACAAGTGCCACGCTGACGGGCACGGCGCTGGGCG
>CBDUCD010000584.1:0-1546 GCA_965365535.1 uncultured Rhodothermales bacterium
AAGATACCAGTCCACCGTTTGCGCCAGCCCCGTCTCGAACGTCTCGCGGGGCGTCCAGCCCAGCTCGCGCCTGATCTTCGAGGCGTCTATGGCATAGCGGAAGTCGTGGCCGGGGCGGTCGGCGACGAACGCGATGAGACGGGCGTGCGGCGCCCCCTCGGGGTGTCTTCGGTCCATCAGCGCGCAGATGGCCTGCACCACGTCGAGGTTCGTCTTCTCGTTCTGCCCGCCCACGTTGTACGTCTCGCCCGGACGGCCCCTTTCCAGCACGGCCACGAGGGCGCGCACGTGGTCTTCGACGAACAGCCAGTCGCGCACGTTCGCGCCCCGGCCATAGACGGGAATGGGCGCCCCGCGCCGCGCCTTTTCGATGGTGACGGGGATGAGTTTTTCGGGGTACTGGTACGGGCCGTAGTTGTTGGAGCAGTTCGTCGTCACCACGGGCAGCCCGTAGGTGTGGTGCCAGGCGCGCACCAGGTGATCCGAGGCCGCTTTCGAGGCGGAATACGGTGAGTTGGGCGCGTACGGCGTCCTTTCGGTAAACAGGCCCGTCTCGCCCAGCGCGCCGTACACCTCGTCGGTCGAGACGTGGACAAAGCGGAAGGCCGCCTGCGCCGCCGCGTCGAGGGCGCGCCAGTAGCGCAGACTCGCTTCGAGAAGGGTGTAGGTGCCGACGACGTTGGTCTGGATAAACGCCGCCGGACCGCTGATGGAGCGGTCCACGTGGCTCTCGGCGGCCAGGTGGAAGACGCCTGCGGGCTGGTACTGCTCGAACAGGCGCGTCACAGCGGGCGCGTCGCAGATATCTACCCGCTCGAAATGGTAGCGCGGGTCGCGGCTGACGGCCTCCACGTTGGCGAGGTGGCCGGCGTACGTCAGCTTGTCCACGTTGACGACGTCGTAGTCCGTCTCGCGGATGAGGTGGCGCACGAGGGCCGAACCGATGAATCCGGCGCCGCCGGTGACGAAAAGCGTGGAGGGCATGAGGAAGGGGCGTCGGGTGGGGCAAAAAAATACAGCCCCCGAACGCGTGTCCGGGGGCTGCGGGTTTTTGCAGAGGCCGGAGGCGTCAGGCCATCACGGCATCGGCGGCGCGGCTGACGGCGTTGCGCGTGTCCACGAGGCAGCGGGCGCGCTGGGCGATGTGCCCCCAGTCGTAGGCGCTGTGGTCAGTCGCCACGACCACGCAGTCGGCGCCTTCGAGGGCGGCGTCGAGGCTGGTTTCGCCCGTCATCTCCAGGCCGTGGTCGTTGAAGTGGGGCACGTGCGGGTCGTGGTACACCACGTCGGCGCCTTTTTCCTGGAGCAGCTTGATGATGTCGAGCGCCGGGCTTTCGCGCATGTCCGAGATGTCCTTTTTGTAGGCCACGCCCAGCACCAGCACGCGGCTGCCCTTGACGGCCTTGCCGTCCTCGTTCAGGGCGTCCTGCGCTTTCTGCACCCACCAGCGCGGCATGGACGTGTTGATCTCGCTGGCGAGCTCGATAAACTGCGCGTTGTAGTTGAGCGACTTCATCTTCCACGACAGGTAGAGCGGGTCGATGGG
>CBDUCD010000585.1:0-1546 GCA_965365535.1 uncultured Rhodothermales bacterium
AAATTGCGGATGCGCACCACGTCCTTTTGCAGCTCGATGGGCACGAGCGGGTACGTCGTCTTTTCGACGAAGGGCAGAAAGGCGAGGGCGTTTTTGAGCCGGTCGAAAAACGACGGCTCCTGCGTGGCCAGCAGGGCGCCCGCCTTGATCTGGCCCTCGGTAAACGTCTCAGACCCCACGAACTTGAAGTCTATGCCGCGCACCGTCGTGGCGTCGTTGGCGAAAAAGAGCGGGGCCTGCGCCCGCGCGGGGGACGCGGCGCAGGCCGCCAGCAGCAGCAGGAAAAGGGTACGCAAAGGGCAGAAAGGCTTGGAGGAGGTTCAGGAGGCAGTAGCCGCAGCGGTGCGGCGGGGGCGGCGGCGCCGCCGGTGCAGGGCCGAGGGCGGGCCGGTGCGCACGCGCAGCTTCGAGCGCAGCCGCTTTTCGTCCAGCAGCACCACGAGCGCGCCGATGCACAGCACGAGGCCCGAGTAGTAAATCCAGAACACGAACGCCAGGATGAGGCCAAAGGTGTTGCCCAGGTCGAAGCCCGCCACGTTCGCGGCGTAAAACGTGAAGCCGTACTTGGCGGCCTCCCACAGCATGGCCGTCGTGAGGGCGCCGCGCAGCACGCTGCGGCGCGGCGGGCGCGGGCGCGGCACGAAGTAGTAGAGCTGCGAAAACATGGCCACCGAAATCACGAACGGCAGCAGCACGCCCACCAGCTGAAACAGCGTGCTCCAGCTCTGGAACAGCCAGTCCGAGTCGAAGCCGTACCAGCGGAAAAACTCGCCGCCCACCCGGTTTACCCACTGCACGCCCACGGTCACGCCCACACTTAGCAGAAACAGCACGCCCACCTGCCCCACCATGCGCAGGTCGAACACGTAGCCGCCCAGAATCGAGCGGCTTTTGTGGTAGTCCTCGCTGAAAATGCTGGACACGACGACGCGCAGCGTCGTCATCAGGGTGATGGCGGAAACGAGCAGGCCCGCGATGCCGATAAGGGTGATGGTGCCCGACGACTTCTGGAGGCCCAGCAGGAAGTTGAGCGTCTGCTCGGTCTGGTACGGCGGCAGCACGTTGCGCACCTGCCGCGTGACCGTTGCAAACGCCTCGTCGCCGCGCAGCACCTGCCCCAGAATACCCGTCACCAGCACCAGGACGGGCACGATGGTGACGAGCACCTTGAAGGCGATGGCCTGGGCAAACAGGAAAATGTCCTTCCGGCTGAGCTCGTCGTAGAGCCCCCGCAGGTAGTACAGCGCCATGCGCCGCGCGGGCAGAAGGAATCGCAGCGTCACCGGAAAGGCGTCGTCAGGTGGGGAGGAGGGCCAAACCAAAGAGAAGAATAACCGGGCGCCCGCGCCCCGCGCCCCCCCCCGAAGCAGCCATAACTGCAATATTACCGCGGACTAATGTGTCAATTCGGCAATGGCAACTTTCAAGTGGTGAATAGGGGAGGCACTTGACGGGGTAAATCGTGCTGCGCCTGACAGGCAAAACCAGCCCTCCAAACCCCGCATCAACCACTTCTCATCAACCTTTTCCACATAGGCGTTACGCA
>CBDUCD010000586.1:0-1539 GCA_965365535.1 uncultured Rhodothermales bacterium
GTGACGGCGCGCAGCGCGGCGTCCCTGTCCATGCCGTAGGCGACGGCAAAGCCCGCGTGGAAGGGCAGGTTGCGCGTGTTCTCGGTTTCGCCCGAGCGGATGGCCACCTGCACGCCCGCCGCGGCCAGCAGGCCCGGGTTGGCGTACGCCTTGTCGTAGCGGTCGGCGCCGCGCGCGGGCAGCGTGAGGATAGGGCCGGCAAGGACGGGCACGCCCGCCGCCGCAATCTTGTCGGCCACGCGCCAGCCTTCGAGTACGCCGCTCAAAACGACGTGCCCTTTCAGGCCGCGCGCCTCGATCCATTCGAGGGCTTTCAGGATGTCGGGCGCCGCGTTCACCTCGATCATCAAGGGGTGCTCGCCGCGAATCACGCCGGCGAGGGCGTCGAGGGCGGGCGTGTAGGGGCGGGCGCGGCCCGCCTCGGGGCTGGCCTGAAACGCCGAGTCAATGCGGGCCTGGAGGCGGGCGGCATCCCACGTATCGTCGAGCTTTTTGAGCGCCTTGTCCGCCGCCTTGGCCACGTCCTCGTCGCTGCGGCGGTCGTACGGGCCGCGCCGCCCCGTGCGCGGAAACTCGAGCTTGACGAGGCGCGCGTCGCCGACGAGCATCTGCTCGGGCGTGTAGCCGTGCAGGTTGACGAGGGCCGCCGTGCCCGGAAACAGGCCGCCGCCGGGCTCGCTCAGCACCGTCGTCACGCCGCCCATGCGCGTCACGGGGATGGCGACCGAGTTGGGGTTGATGGCCGTGAGCGCCTGAAAATGCGGGATGATGTCGCCGATGTCGTCGCCGTCCTGCGTTTCCGACAGCGACCCGATCTCGGTCAGCCCCAGCCCCGACCCGCTGTCAATGAGGCCGGGGTAGATCGTCAGGCCCGTGCAGTCGATGGTCTCGGCGTCGGCAGGCACGGCGACGGTTGCGCCCACGGCTTCGATCACGCCGCCGCGCACGACGACCGTTCCGCGCTCGATGGTGCCCTGCGTGACGGTCACGATGCGGGCGTTCGTGAGGGCGAACACGCCGCGCCGCCCGTGCGGGATGCCGTCCGCCGGGGCCGGCGCGAAGCTGGAAACGGCCAGCAGAAAAGAGAGGAAAAGGTTCATGGCTCAGCGCGTTTCTTCGGCAAGGATAAAGTCCACGAGCGAGACGCCGTCCATGCAGCGGTCGTGGGCGGTGTAGAGCACGGCGGCGTCGTTGCGCTCGGTGGGCGAGACGCGCAGCCGCTGGTCGTCGCCGTCGCGGGCGATGTCGAAGCGGGCCACGCCGTCCACCCACGTGGTCTGCGGGACGCCGTAAATCGAGAGCGGATGCCCTTTGAACAGGACCAGGTCGGCATCTTTGCCCACTTCAATCGAACCCACGCGCGCCTCGACGCCCAGTTGCCGCGCCGGGTTGATGGTGATAAGGGCAAGGGCCTCGTCGTCCGTCAGGCCGCCGTAGTGCTGCGTCTTGGCGGCCTCGTGGTAGAGGTGGCGGTCGAGTTCTTCCGAGTCCGAGTTGATGCTCGTCACGACGCCGTTGCGCGTCAGGATGGCGGCGTTG
>CBDUCD010000587.1:0-1529 GCA_965365535.1 uncultured Rhodothermales bacterium
GAAAGCCCGACGGGGCTCAGCGACAGCTCGCCGACGGTCTGGAAAAAGTACGACCCCACGAGCCACCACGGCGAGACGAGGTACGTGCCGCCGCTGGCCACGACGCGGTTGGCCGCCAGAATCATGAGCGCGAAGCCCACGCCCGCGAACAAGAGTCCGAGGGCGAACTTGGCCGGGCTCGACAGGTCCAGCCCCCGCTTGCCCAGCCCCACCCACAGGGCCGCGAAAAGGGGCGCCAGCAGGATGATGAACATCGAGTTGATGGACTGGAACCACGTCGCCGGGATCTCGAAGCCGCCCAGTTGCCGGTCGGTAAAGTCGCGCGCGAACAGGTTGAGGCTGGTCGGCGCCTGCTCAAAGGCGCTCCAGAAAATGGCCGCGAACACGAACAGCACCATGATGACGCCCACGCGCTTTTTCTCGTCGCTGTCGATGCCGCCGAAAAAGTACACGTACGCGAAAAACGCGACCGCCAGCCCCACGAGCACGTACGCCATGCTTTCGCCGATGGCCTGGGCGTCGAGCGTGAGGCTGCCCGTGGCCGCCAGCACGAACACGAGCGCGATGGCCGCCAGAATGCCCGCCGACGCCAGCTTGACCGTCCGCTGCTGCCGCGCCTGGACGGCGGGGTCGGGGTGGCGCGTGATGTCGAGGC
Source organism: uncultured Rhodothermales bacterium (assembly GCA_965365535.1). Classification (GTDB taxonomy): domain Bacteria; phylum Bacteroidota; class Rhodothermia; order Rhodothermales; family BA12; genus CBDUCD01. The sequence continues at coordinate 656 of CBDUCD010000587.1, forward strand.
CAAGCGGCCCGAGCGTTTTGCGCGCCGAGATGCCGTACACGATCAGGCCGATGAGCATCCCCACGCCGGCGGCGCCAAAGCCCACGTGCCAGTCCACCTGCTCGCCCAGGTAGCCCGTGATGAGCTGCCCGAAAAACGAGCCCACGTTGATGCCCATGTAGAAAATGGAAAAGCCCGCGTCGCGCCGGGCGCCGCCCTCGGGGTAGAGGTCGCCCACGATGGCCGAGATGTTGGGCTTCAAAAGGCCCGTGCCGATGACGATGAGCACGAGGCCGAGGAAAAACCACACCTTGCCCATCGTGCCGCCGCCCGCGAAGCCCGACAGCCCGATGGAGAGGTGCCCCAGCGAGATCAGCACGGCACCCGAGAAGATGGCGCGCCGCAGCCCCAGCAGCCGGTCGGCGATCCAGCCGCCGGGCAGCGACGCCAGGTACACAAAGGCGCCGTAGATGCCGACGATGGCCGCGGCCTGCCCCCGGTCGAAGCCGAAGCCGCCCTCGAACAGCGCCGCCGACATGAACAGCACGAGCAGGGGGCGCAGTCCGTAGTACGAAAAGCGCTCCCACATCTCGGTGAAAAACAGCGTCGCCAGCCCCTTGGGGTGGCCGAAAAAGCTGTGGTCGTCGCTGGGCCGGAAGGCGGGGTGCTCGTCGGGGTGGAGCAGGTTGGCGGCGAGCGGACTCGAAGCCTCGGTGGCCGGGTCTTTGGGCATGGAAGCGGGGGATGGGCGCGGCGCGCCGGATAGGGAAAGGAAAGCGTGTCGCGGCCAAAAATAGCGCGCCCCATCCATTTCCCCGCACGCCCTCCACCGAAGCCATCGGAGCAGGCAGCGTCAGCCTTTGGTTTTGCCCACCGTCGGGGTGCGTCCCAACTC
>CBDUCD010000588.1:0-1526 GCA_965365535.1 uncultured Rhodothermales bacterium
GCCCGCCGACACGCTGGCAGCAGCGCCCGACAGCGCGCGGGCGCCCTCGCTGCCCCCGGCCCAACCTCTCGACGCGCGGATGCCGCTCCTGGCGCAGGTGCGCTTCGACTCGACGGGCGCCCCCACCGACACGCTGCTCATGCGCGCCGCACGCATCGAAACGCTGCGCACCGACACGTCGCAGACGCTCCACGCGTGGGGGGGCGTCCACCTGTGGAGCCGGGATTACGCCGCCCGCGCCGACTCGCTGTTCTCCTTCCGCCTCGACCGCGACACGACCACGCGCGACGACGCCCAGCTTTTCCGCGACCCCGTGGCCTGGTTCAGCCGCGTCCAGGTCAACGCCGACACGCTGCAACTCATCGCGTGGAAGGGGTCGCTCGACACGCTTTTCGCCCGCTCGAACGCCTTTGCCGCCGAGGAGGACACCCTCACGCGCCGCCTCAACCAGATGAAAGGGCAGCAGCTCACAGGCTTTTTCCTGCCCGACTCCGTCCGCATTTTCGAGTCCGCGCCGAATGCCGAGGCCATCCGCCAGCTTGCCCGCGACGGCGCGCCCGACGGCGCCGCCCGTGCCAGCGCCGACCGCATGGTGCTGCGCTTCCGGGGCGAGGCGCTCCAGCGCTACGCGAGCTACGGCGGCATCGAATCGACGCGCTACGCCGAGTCCATCGTGCCGCCCGACCTGGTGCTCCAGGGCCTGCGCTGGCGCGCCGACGAGCGCCCCACGAAAGCCCTCCTGCTGGGGCCGTACGTGCTGCCGCCGCTGGTTGGATCTGGGGCGGAGGGGAGTTGGTAGGGGAGGGCAGGTTGGTTGATGGTTGGTTTGTTGATGGTTGACCAACCCGGCCAACCCAACCAACCCAGTCAACCCTCTTGTCCCTCACCCTCAGCGCCCGCGGGCTCACCAAGCGCTACCGCCGCCGGACCGTCGTGCACGACGTACACCTCGACGTGCAGCAGGGCGAGATCGTGGGCTTGCTCGGCCCCAACGGCGCGGGCAAAACGACGACGTTCTACATGATCGTCGGGCTGGTGCGGCCCGAAAGCGGGCGCATTTTCCTGGGCGACGACGACATCACGCGGCTGGCGATGTACCGGCGGGCGCGGCGCGGCATCGGCTACCTGGCCCAAGAGACGAGCATTTTCCGCGACCTGACGGTCGAGCAAAACCTGCTGGCGGTGCTCGAATTCCAGCCCCTGTCGCGCGCCGACCGGGTGGCGCGGGCCGAGGAGTTGCTTGCCGAGTTTGGCCTCGAACGCGTCCGGCGCTCGAAAGGCTACATGCTCTCGGGTGGCGAGCGGCGGCGCACCGAGATCGCCCGCGCCCTCGCCATCCGCCCCGCGTTTCTGCTGCTCGACGAGCCTTTTGCCGGCATAGACCCCATCGCCGTCGAGGACATCCAGCACATCGTGGCGGGCCTCAAGGCGCGCGGCATCGGCGTGCTCATCACCGATCACAACGTCCACGAGACGCTCGCCATCACCGACCGGGCGTACCTGCTCTACGAGGGCAACATCCTCAA
>CBDUCD010000589.1:0-1518 GCA_965365535.1 uncultured Rhodothermales bacterium
GACGTGTACGACCTGGGCCGGACGCCCTCGTTCGAAGTCGCGCTGCGCTGGTGAAGCGCCGGCCCGGCTGCGGCTGCCGATTTCGTGGCGCGCGGCGGATGGCCCGACCATTACCTTTGCCCGCAGCGCCCGTGCCCGCCCGAAGCCGGCGCTGCCGCGTTTACCCCGCCCCCCATGCCCCCGTCGCCCATCACGACCCGCCGGCTGCTGCTCGTGCCGGCCTCCGCCGCCCTCCTCCGCGACGCGCTGGCCGGAGACGACTGCCTTGCCCACGCCCTCGGCGCCCTGCTTCCCGCAGACTGGCCGCCCGAGTTCTACGACGCCGACTCGCTGCATTACACGCTCGACAAGCTGGCCTCCGAACCCGGCGCCGAGGGGTGGGCGATGCACTTCTTTCTGCGCCGCGCCGACCATCTGCTCATCGGCAACGGCGGCTACTACGCGCCACCGGTGGCGGACGGAACCGTGGAGGTGGGCTATTCCGTCGTGCCCAGTATGCAGCGCAAAGGCTACGCGACTGAGGCCACGCAGGCCCTCGTGGAACGCGCCTTTGCCGACCCCCGCGTCAGGCGCGTCGTGGCCAGCACGATGCCCGACCGGCTGGCCTCGATCCGCGTCATCGAAAAGCTGGGCTTCGCGCGACTGGACGCCTCGCCCGCGCCTGGCGTGCTCCAGTACGGGCTGGACCGGTAGCGCCTCCGCCCTGCCGGCTTTTTTATCGCTTTCGGCAGCGCATCGTAGCTTTGCTTTATGCCGCTCGTTTACCTCGACAACTGCGCCCTCCAGCGCCCACTCGACGACCAGACGCAGTTCCGCGTGCGCGTGGAAGCCGAGGCGGTCGAAGCCATCCTTCGGGCCGCCGAAGCCGGATCGTTGTCGCTTGCGACCTCTTCCGCGCTTCGGGTCGAATCCTCTCGCTGCCACAACCAGAGCCGACGTGACTTCGCCATTCGCGTGCTCGCGCTGGCCACACACGACATCTCCACGTCGCAGGAAGTAGAAACGCTTACCCGGATATATCAGCAGGCAGGCGTCAAGCCGCTCGATGCGCTCCATCTCGCTTCGGCAGTCGCTGCAAAAGCCAACTTCTTTTGCACGGCAGATGACCGTCTGCTCAGAAAGGCTGTCGGGCTGAACACAGGCGCGACGCGCGTCGTTACGCCCCTCGAACTGACCGCTCTTTTGGACCTATGAGCCTCCTCACTTCTCGACCCTACCGTCCCACTGCGGAAGTCAACGCGCTTGGGATCCACGCGCTTGTTGAAGCGCTCGGCGTCGCCGACACCGCACGGTTTTTGCAGCAATACGGGCCAGGACTTGGCGATTACACGGCTGAACGCGACACGCTGATCGGAGACCTGAGCCTGGAAGAGGTGCTTCAACTCGCACGGAAGCACAATTGCGAGCCAGGCACCGAAAGCGCGCCAGCAGACAAACCAGCCTCCGAATAGCCACTCACCGCCCTACACGTCTATTTCCTCGACCTCGGCGGCGTGGTTCATGATAAAGGCGTAGCGC
>CBDUCD010000590.1:0-1512 GCA_965365535.1 uncultured Rhodothermales bacterium
TCCCCCACGCCCTTGACCTTTCTCACCGGCTTTCCGGGCTTTCTGGCCTCGGCCCTCGTGCCCCACCTGCTGCGCCGCAGCCCGTCGCCCGTCGTGTGCCTCGTGCAGCCGCGCTACGCCGCCCTTGCCGCCAGGCGGGCGCGGGCGCTGACGCGCGAAATGGGCGTCGCCGAGGCGCGCCTCGTCCTCGTCGAGGGCGACCTGCGCAAGCCCCACTTCGGGCTGGCCGACGCGGCGCGGTGGCAGCAGGGCACGACGGCGTTTTACCATTTCGCCGCCGCGTACGACCTGGGCGTCGGGCGGGCGCTGGCCGAGGAGGTCAACGTGCGCGGAACGGAACACGCGCTGCTTTTCGCCCGGGCGTGCCCGCCTCTCGACGCCTTCCACTACGTCAGCACGTGCTACGTGAGCGGGCGCTACGACGGCACGTTTTCCGAAACCGACCTGGACGTGGGGCAGGATTTCAATAATGCCTACGAGGAGACGAAATTCCGCGCCGAGGTGGCCGTGCAGCAGGCGATGCAGCAGGGCCTGCCCGCCACCATCTACCGCCCCGCCATCGTCGTCGGCGACAGCGCCACGGGCGAGACGCAGAAGTACGACGGGCCGTACTACGTCATCCGCTGGATGCTGCGCTGGGGGCGCTGGGCGCCCGTGCCCATCGCGCCCGGCGCCGGGCGCTACACCGTCAACGTGGTGCCGCGCGATTTCGTCGTGGCGGCCCTCGCGCACCTGAGCGGCAGGCCCGAGGGTGTGGGGAAAGTGTACCAGCTCTGCGACCCCGACCCGCTTACCGTGCCCGCCCTGCTGGACGTGCTCGAAAAGGCCACGGGCGTGGGCGTCGTGCGGGTGCCCGTTTCGCCCGGCGTGCTGGCCGGCGTCCTGCCGCGCGTGCCGCCGCTGCAACGTGCCGTGGGCATCGAACCCCAGGCGTTCCGCTACTTTACGCACCCCACGCGCTACACCTGCGCCCACACCCTCGCCGACCTGGACGGCACGGGCATCGCGTGCCCGCCCTTTTCGCAGTACGCCTCCCGCCTGGTGGATTTCGTCCGCGCCCACCCCGACATCGGCGCGGCGGCAATGGTGTAGCGGCCCCGGTCAGCCCACGCGCACCAGCCCCACGTCGCGGCGCTCGTAGAGGCGCAGGTACTGCTGGCGGATGCCCGCGTGCTCGGGCTTTTGCAGGCGCGGATCGTCGGCGACGATGGCCTGGGCGGCGCGGCGCGCGTGCTGGAGAATCTCCACGTCCTGCGTCAGGTCGGCGATTTTGAACGAGGGCAGCCCGCTCTGGCGCGTCCCGAAAAAGTCGCCCGCGCCGCGCAGCTTCAGGTCTATTTCGGAGATTTTGAAGCCGTCGTCGGTCTCCACCATCGCCTCGAGCCGCTCGACGGCCTCGGCGGACTTTTTGTAGTCGGCCATCAGCACGCAGAAACTCTGCTCGCCGCCGCGCCCCACGCGCCCTCTGAGCTGGTGAAGCTGGCTCAGCCCGAAGCGCTCGGCGTGCTCGAT
>CBDUCD010000591.1:0-1510 GCA_965365535.1 uncultured Rhodothermales bacterium
GACGGGCTGCGCTTCGACGCCGTCGCCTCGATGCTCTACCGCGACTATTCGCGCGGCGACCAGTGGACGCCCAACCAGTTTGGCGGGCGCGAAAACCTCGAAGCCATCTCGCTTCTCCAGACCGTCAACGCCAAGGTGTTCGAGCGCTTTCCCCAGGCCCTCATGATTGCCGAGGAGTCCACGTCGTGGCCCGGCGTCACCAAGCCGACGCACGAGGGCGGGCTGGGCTTTCTCTACAAGTGGAACATGGGCTGGATGCACGACACGCTCGCGTTTCTCGAGGAAGACCCCGTCAACCGCAAGTACCACCACCAGAACCTGACTTTCCCGCTCGTGTACGCGTGGAGCGAGCACTTCGTGCTGCCGCTCTCGCACGACGAGGTCGTCCACCTCAAAGGCTCGCTGTTCGGCAAGATGCCCGGCGACGACTGGCAGAAGGCGGCGAATCTGCGCCTCCTGCTGGGCCATCAGGTGGGGCACCCGGGCAAAAAGCTCCTGTTTATGGGCGGCGAGTTCGGGCAGCGCGGCGAGTGGAACCACGACGCGCAGATCGAATGGCACCTGCTCGACAGTCCGCTCCACCAGGGCCTGCTGCGGTGGACGCAGGATCTGTTCGGCCTCTACCGTCGGCACCCCGCCCTCTGGAACGACGCACCCGGCGGCTTCCACTGGCTCGACGCCGACGACCGCGCCCGCTCCATCGGCGCGTACCGGCGCATGGGGTCGGGGCGCGAGCTCATTTTCGTGTTCAACTTCACGCCCGTTCCGCGCGAAAACTACCGCGTGGGTGTGATGCCGGGCCGCACTTACCGGCAGGCGCTGTGCTCGGACGATCTGCGTTACGGCGGCTCGGGCGTGGGCAACTACGGCCCGCTCGAACCCTATCCGGTGCCCGCGCACGGAAGCCCCTCCTCGCTCGTCGTCACCCTTCCGCCGCTCGGTGTGGTGGTGTTCGAGGCCACGAGCGCGGAGGAACGCCCCGGCCCATCCCCCCAAGCCGGTGGAGCAGAAGCGAAAGCGCCCCGGCGCAACGGCAAGCGGTCGGCTCGGTAATGGTGGCTTAACGTGGCGGGCGCGGTAGGGACGTTACCTTTGTATTGTGCTACCGTGATACGCTGATGCCCGACGAAACCCACAAGATTCTGGTCGTGGACGACGAGCCCGACCTGCTCGACCTGCTCCAGTACAACCTGGAGCGCGAGGGCTATACCGTCGTGCTGGCCCGCGACGGCACCTCGGCCCTCGACGTGGCCAAGCGCGAAGAACCGGACGCCATCATCCTCGACGTGATGATGCCCGGCCTGAGCGGGCTCGACGTGGCCCAGCGGCTGCGCCAGAACGCGAACCTGCGCGGTACGCCCATCCTCATGCTTACCGCCCTCGACCAGTCGGACGACATGGTGCGCGGCCTCGAAGGGGGGGCCGACGCCTACCTGAGTAAGGACGTAGCCATGCCCGTGTTGATGAGCCAGGTGCGCGCCCTGCTGCGCAGCGCCAGCCGCCAGGACGA
>CBDUCD010000592.1:0-1500 GCA_965365535.1 uncultured Rhodothermales bacterium
CGCAGCGGCCACATCGGCTTCAACGAGCCCGGCTCGGCGCGCAACACGCGCACGCGCCTGATCATGCTCGACGAGATCACGCGCAAAGACGCCGCGAGCGACTTTTTCGGCGAGGAAAACGTGCCCCGCGAGGCCGTCACGATGGGCGTCGGGACGATTCTCGACGCGCGCGAAATCATCCTGCTGGCCACGGGCGAGCATAAGGCCCGCATCGTGCGCCGCGCCGTCGAGGAGGAAGTCACCAAGGACGTGACGGCCTCCTACCTCCAGCTTCACCGCAACGCCTCCATCTACGTGGACAAGGCGGCGGCCAGCGAACTCACCCGCGTCAAGACGCCGTGGCTGGTGATGCCCGTCGCGTGGAACCCCGACCTGGCCAAGCGCGCCGTCATCTGGCTTTCCGACCAGCTCTGCAAGGCCATCCTGCGGCTCGAAGCCGCCGACTTTTTCCGCAACCACCTCCACGACCTCGTTTACGCCTACGGCTCGGCGGACGACCTCTGCCGCGAGGTGTTCGAAGACCTGCGCGGGCGCATCCACTACCGCGACGACCTGCCCAAAAACCAGCGCGTCATCTGCTTCAGCCCCCACCCCGACGACGACGTGATCTCGATGGGCGGGATGCTCGACAAGCTCGTCCAGAACGGCAACGACGTGACGGTCGCGTACATGACAAATGGGTCCGTCGCCGTTTTCGACAGCGACGTGCGGCGGCACCTGCTTTTCGCCGCCCTCGGCCTCGACGCCCTCGGCGTGCCCGCTGAGGCGCAGCAGGCCGTAAAGGCGCAGCGCGAGCGCATCCTCAAGTTCCTCGACGAGAAAAAGCCGGGGCAGATTGACCTGGAGGACGTGCAGGACCTCAAGGCCCGCATCCGCTACTCCGAGGCCGTGGCCGGCATCGAGGTGCTGGGCCTCGACGAGCGCAACGCCCGCTTTCTCGACATGCCGTTCTACAAAACGGGCCGCGTGCGCAAGCTGCCCATCGGCCCCGCCGACATCGAGGTGGTGCTGGGGCTGCTGGGCGAAGTCCACCCGCACCACGTGTTCGTCGCCGGCGACCTTTCCGACCCGCACGGCACCCACCGGATGTGCTACGTGGCCATCCGCGACGCCCTCAACGTGTACAACGGCACGGCCACGAACGGGCAGAAAGGCAAAAAGAAAAAGGACAAGGAGCAGCCCGAGGAAACGGCGCCCACCGCCGAGGCGCGTCCGCGCCCGCTGGTGTGGCTCTACCGGGGCGCGTGGCAGGAGTGGGACATTGACCGCGCCGACATTTTCCTGCCCCTTTCCAAGCACGACCTCGACCGCAAGATCGAGGCCATCTACAAGCACGAAAGCCAGAAGGACCGCGCCCTTTTCCCCGGCGCCTACGACGACCGCGAGTTCTGGCAGCGCGCCCGCGACCGCAACCGCGGCACCGCCGACACGCTCAACAAGCTGGGCCTGCCCGAATTCTACGCCGCCGAGGCGTACGTGACGGCCTACGAAATCGAGTAA